>JAUUYV010000117.1 GCA_030590275.1 Porticoccaceae bacterium | reverse complement strand
CGCTGTGCCTGGCTGTCTCCAGTACCCGGTACATTTGGCCTTTAAAGTGGCGGTAGATACCTGTTTTCATGGGTGCTGGTTTAGACACTAGTTTGGGCCCTGTTCTGGTTTTGTTCCGGCTTGTGTTGCAGTGCGGCTTTGTCTGGCATGTGTGCCTGGCCCCGGCGATTAAGTTCGCCAATCATAACTCCATTTTTCTGGTTTTGATCAATAAAAAGAGGTGCAGGATCTTGTTAATCACAGTCCTTTTTGCGGCGACACCGGGCAGCCGGTACAATCGCCGCTTTTATTTGGGTGAGGTAAAGCAGTGAATATTCTGGTGGTCGGTTCCGGTGGTCGCGAACACGCCCTGGCCTGGAAAGCAGTACAAAGCCCCCTGGCGGAGACTGTTTTTGTCGCCCCCGGTAACGGTGGCACCGCGCTGGAAGCAAATATTGAGAATGTCGCGATAGAGGTATCAGACTTTGGGGCACTGGCCTCATTTGCAGCAGAAAACCACGTTGGTTTAACGATTGTTGGGCCGGAAGTCCCTCTGGTAGAGGGCATTGTCGATTTTTTTGAGGCGCGGGGCCTAAAGGCATTCGGGCCGGGCAAAGGCGCCGCGCAACTTGAAGGTTCCAAGTCTTTTACCAAGGATTTTCTCGCTCGTCATCACATTCCTAGCGCCGCTTATCAAACCTTCTCTGAGCTAGAGCCAGCACTCGAATATGTGCGTACGCAAGGTGCCCCTATCGTGGTAAAGGCGGACGGCCTGGCCGCAGGCAAGGGTGTGATTGTAGCGATGACTTTGGCAGAAGCGGAGGCTGCAGTTAGCGATATGCTGGAGGGCAATCGTTTTGGTGACGCGGGGCATCGGGTGGTGGTTGAGGAGTTTTTGGAAGGTGAGGAGGCCAGCTTTATCGTCCTTGCCGATGGCGAGCATGTATTGTCTATGGCGACCAGCCAGGATCACAAACGTATTGGTGATGGCGATACGGGCCCTAATACCGGCGGGATGGGAGCGTATTCGCCAGCACCCGTGGTGAGCGATGTTGTCCACCAGCGTATTATGGATGAAGTGATCAGGCCTACGGTGGAGGGAATGGCCGCAGAGGGTAATGCTTACACTGGTTTTCTCTATGCGGGTTTAATGATAGATGTGGAAGGCAGGCCGCGGGTCATTGAATATAATTGCCGCTTTGGCGATCCGGAAACTCAACCCATTATGATGCGCTTACAGTCTGATTTGGTGGAGCTCTGTTTATTGGCGCTGGATGGCAAACTGGATACCGCGACGGCGCAGTGGGACGAGCGAAAATCTGTTGGAGTGGTGATGGCGGCGAGAGGGTATCCTGAGAGTTACGGCAAAGGTAAAGTTATTGAGGGTCTTCCCGATGAATCCGATCTTGTTAAAGTGTTTCATGCCGGTACCCAATATGGAGAGGGGGTGGTAAAGACTTCCGGTGGCAGAGTGCTGTGTGTCACCGCCCTGGGTGAGACCGTGTCGGCGGCGCAGGAGCAAGCCTACGATGCGGTTCGGCGGATTTCCTGGGATGAAGAGTATTATCGCCATGATATTGGCTATCGTGCCATCGCTCGAGAGCAATCCTGATCGAGCTTTTTATTTAGAGCTCGTCAGGCAATAGAAACCTGCCGTTCGGCGGCCCAATCCCGCAAACCCTGTATATGTTCGGCCATTACCACGGATAGGGGGTTGGCCCGATAGATTTCTTCTAATATCGCGGTATTGTCTACTTCTGCGTCCTCCGCCAGCGCGGAGTAGTAGGCAGAAACTACAGCCTGTTCAATTTCTGCACCCGAAAAACCGTCGCTCGCTTCAGCCAGCTCGGGTAGTACGAACTGTTCTGGTTTTAAGCCTCGATTATTTAAGTGAATAGAGAAGATGGCTTCGCGTGCATCGGCGTTTGGCAAATCGACAAAAAAGAGCTCGTCGAAACGACCTTTTCGCACCAGCTCTGGAGGTAGTTTAGAAATGTCGTTGGAAGTGGCTACCAGAAATACGGGCGTCTCGCGTTCGGCCATCCAGGTGAGTAAGGTGCCCAGTACTCGCTGGGAAAGACCACCGTCGTTGTTGTCGCTGCTTAAGCCTTTTTCTATTTCGTCGAGCCAGAGCACGCAGGGAGACATGGAGTCTGCTAGCTTGAGGGATTCCCTGAGGTTGCGTTCGGTCTCGCCATAGAATTTATTGTAGAGTGCGCCTACATCAAGGCGTAGCAAAGGTACGCCCCATACGCCTGCCACGGCTTTCGCGGCCAGACTTTTTCCACTGCCCTGTATACCGAGCAGGAGAATACCTTTTGGGGTGTCGGTTCCGGTATCGATTTCGCCGAGAAACGCTTTGCGTCGCGTTTCCAGCCACTCTTTCAGGTTGTTCATGCCACCAACATTGGCAAAGTGCTCGGTGCGGTATTCGTAGCTCAACACCCCATCCATATCCATCAGCTCAAACTTTGCCCGGTTAATTTCCGGAAGGTCGGATTCGTTGATGGCTCCGTCGTCCACAATGGCACCTCTTGCGAGGCGGGTAACCTCGCCGTGGGTCAGGCCACGTAGGTTGTTGACCAGGTTTTGTAAGCTCTCATTATCCGTTTTGACTTTCTTGTTGTTATTGCGTGCTGCCCAGCGTTTGGCTTCTGCTCGCACCAGGCCTCGAATATGGTTTTCGTCGGGGAGTGAGGCTTCAAAGCGAGAACTCAAACGAGATAGTTCCGGTGGTAATGTCAGGCGATGGCTAAGCAATACGACTGTTAAGGCACCGTAAGTATTACGCAGGGCAATGTCTTTGAGCAGTCGGATATTTTTAGGATGTTCGTGGTCGAGCCAATGATGATAGTCGCAGAGTACGTAAATCCCAGGGACCCCACGCGTTTTAATAAAGCTAAGTACAGCTTCCGGTTCAGCGTGCTCTTGCTCACTTTCCAGTTGTAAGCCAATATCTGCCCGCCGAAGCCCCTCGGTGGCCGTCCATTGAAATAGTTGCTTGTCGAGCTCGCGCGTGACCTTAATGAGTAGGTCAATAGCTCTGGGTTCGTCGTGGGTTTCCAGTACTAGTAAGGGCACATCGCTTTTCAGTACCAGCCCCAGGTCGTGGGCATCTTGCATCGCGTTGGTTTTGCTCCAGGTTGCTCTGAGTAGGAGATATTCTAGCGGAGTATGCTAGCCTAGCAGT
Source organism: Porticoccaceae bacterium (assembly GCA_030590275.1). The sequence goes on along the minus strand of JAUUYV010000117.1, from coordinate 3,105 downwards.
ATCGACTGATAGTCGTTTTGCTGTTATCTGATTAAGGGCGCAGGCAAATGATTTGTAAGGATTAGAGGGTAACTAATATGTCCGATTCGACCGCAGGCTCTTCACAAGACCCTTCCAGGGGTATGCTCGATCGACTCCTGACAGAGGTCGATCACGCTTTGCGAGTCGCTACAGGTAGTCAGCACGCCCGTGAAAAATCGCCTGCCAGCAAAATTGATACCCCAGAGTTAGGGGATTCGAAGCGAAGACACTCTGCAGGTTTAATGCGTGTTAACCACAGCGGTGAAGTGTGCGCTCAGGCGCTCTACCGGGGTCAGGCTTTAACAGCAAAACTTGGCGCTACGCGTGCGGAAATGGATATCGCCGCAGATGAAGAGTTAGAGCATTTAGCCTGGTGCCAACAGCGGCTTAATGAACTGGATGCTCGAACCAGCGCATTCAATCCTTTGTGGTATGCAGCTTCTTTTGGTTTGGGTGCGGCAGCGGGTCTGGTCAGCGATCGACTCAGTTTGGGTTTTGTGGCTGCGACGGAAGATCAGGTATGTCGGCATTTGAGCGAGCATCTGGATAAGTTGCCTGCGGAGGACACTGCAAGCAAAGCGGTCGTGGAACAGATGCTGGAGGATGAATCCCGCCATGCGAGCCGAGCGCGCTCTGCAGGCGCAGTAGAGTTCCCCGCTCCGGTCAAATCGCTTATGACGGCTGTGTCAAAGCTGATGACCAAATCAAGTTATTTATGCTAGAAGCGGAGCTGCAACCGACAGTAAGTGAAGCTATACCTGGGTGAAAAATCCAGTCGGAATGGGGCCGTCATTTGGGTATGGCGTTAAGATGATTTTGCGGTATTTACTGGGTTGGCGGGCATACCGCGTTCTACTCGGATGCCCTGGACAACATTGAGTATTTTGGATTTGACCCAGTTATGCATCGGCGAGTTCGCTGTGCGCTCGTGTTGCACAAGCACGGCGGGAATTAATGGCTCGTGCTCTAGCGACTGTGGGTAGGGTTTGCGCACGATTTCATAAAACTCTCCTTCGTGCTTCAGGTCATCCATGGTGGCCAGCATCAGGCAGTCCGAGGAGTGCAGGGAGTCCAGTGCAGTCATTAACTGATTAGTGACGATACTCTTGCGGCGTTTGTAGCCCATACGGGTAATCAACTTGTCAAAACGACTTTCAATGGTTGGGTCTACCTTGCCCCCAATTAATAAATAGTACTGGATGAAAGGGAATTCGAGCATATCCTCCAGGTCGAAGTCCCTTTTTTCTAATGGGTGTCCGCGACGCATCCATACCGCTGGGGTGAAATTGCCCAGAGAGGTAACCACTATGCCTTTGGGTACAGGTTTTTCCACTTCGAAAACAAAGTCGATGCCACCGGACTCAAGATCACTGATATAACTGTCTTCCGGGTTGGACAGTGCCAGGCACAAGCCAGGGGCTTCTTCCTGGAATATCCTGATTAACTGGGGTATGGCCTGCACGGCCATAAACTCTGGTGCGACGATTCGTACTGCGCCCTGATAGGTCAGTGGGTCGAAATCCTGGTGTATTAATAAGCTGTCAATGCCTTCAAGTAGTTGAGGCAGTAGTTGTTTGAGTTCCAGTGCTCGTGGCGTCGGTACTAAACCACGCCCGCTGCGAGTAAAAAGCTGATCTTCAAAAACCCCACGTAAGCGCAGTAGCGTTTTGCTCATTGCAGGCTGGGAAACGTGCAGACGTTCAGCCGAGCGGGTGACGTTGAGTTCTTCCAGAAGGACTTGCAAAGATACCAGCAAGTTCAAATCTATGCGAGAGAGCGTCTCTAGGGACATTGTCGAATGACCTCAAGGAATGAATTGTTTGATTGTTATTATTTTGAATTATATCATGATAATTTGTATTGTTAATATGACAGATATACCGCGCCTGAGGGCTTTAGTTGAGATTTATAAGACCCTGGCGTCGTGAACCAGGTGAATCATGCCTTTATGGAATGGAAGCAATAAAAACAATACATTTGAGTTATGCCAAAATCGAGCTATTATAACCAGAGTAATTGGTATCAGTGGCCCTGGGAGCCTGCCGATTATTCTCCTTCCCAACCCCCCTGTATTACCTTTTGGGGAGCGATGCTCCCCCTTTTTTTATTGTTGTTCCGTACTCTACCGGGTGTCGCTACTTCGTGTTGCCAGGACATCAGATCCAGTATAACTATAATAACTAGTCAGGACACTTCCAGGATTTCATAACTGTGGCTAATTGCTACGTCGGCTTTGCCAAACATGATAGAGGCGGAGCAATATTTCTCTGCAGATAGCTCCACTGCACGCTTTACCTGGGATTCCTTCAAACTGACCCCCTCAATCACAAAGTGGATGTTAATACTGGTAAACACTGCAGGTATTACATCAGCACGTTCGGCCTGAAGCTCGGTTCGGCAGCTGTGTACTAGCTGGCGACCTTTGCGAAGCATACTCAGAACATCGAAGGATGCACATCCCCCCATTCCAATGAGTAGCATCTCCATTGGACGGATTCCCATGTTGCGCCCGCCGTGATCTTCTGGACCATCCATGACAACGCTATGGCCGCTACCGGATTCGCCTACGAACATGGCGTTATCCAGCCATTTTACAGTCGCTTTCATTTTTCTCTCCTTAGGAGTGGGGTTATTTTTGCAAACTAATATGCTTCAATCATGTTATTGTTCGAGTGCAGAAAGCGATAGCTATATGTTCCAGGTAGGCTATTGCCTTTTTTGCGGTAAAGTGAGGACTTGCCTCGTGACACCAGAGCATTATTTGTAAGGACACGGCTATGGCCTGGGTAAGGGCACGGCTACGACATGGGTAGGGATACGGTTACAGCACACGTTTTGTGTAACAAGTAATTAATATAAAGCAAATACAAATCGCAACCCGAAACCGGAGAATAATTTGGCACTTCAACCGATCACTCCCCATATCCAAAACTTTGAGGAATTTCTTAACCATTGCCATCGCCGACGTTTTCCTGCTAAGAGCACACTGATTTACGCGGGTGATGCCTGTGACAGCGTCTATTATATTATCAAAGGCTCGGTAACGGTGTTGATAGAAGATGATGATGGCCGAGAAATGATCGT
>JAUUYV010000011.1 GCA_030590275.1 Porticoccaceae bacterium | reverse complement strand
TCGATGTAGAAAATGCAGCGATGGGTCACGAGGATGTACAGGAAGCTGCCGTCATCGGTGTACCTCACCCCAAGTGGACCGAGCGCCCCCTGTTGATTGTCATCAAACGCCCGGGGTCTAATCCTGGCAAAGAGGAACTATTGGGCTTTCTGGAAGGCAAAATTGCCAGGTGGTGGATTCCCGAAGATTGTCAGTTTGTCGATGAGATTCCTCACACGGCCACCGGCAAAGTCAGTAAAAAAGATTTGCGCGAACAGTTCCGCAATTATAGTTATGAATGACCAGCCAAACTCGCGATACAGCGCCAAGGTCTCAAATAAATACTCGCCTGATACAAGGTAGCCGACCCCATGATCCCGTTACTCAATGACCGTGATATTGAATTTCAACTATACGAAGTACTCGATACTGAATCGCTGTTAAGCCGCTCCCGCTATACCGAACATTCGCGGGAAGTTTTTAATGCCACCCTCGCTACCGCAAAGGGTATCGCCGAGCGCTATTTTGCCGACCATGCGGTGAAGGCTGATGAGAACGAACCCACCTTTGACGGGGAGACGGTGCATCTTATTCCGGAAACCAAAGTAGCCTGGGATGCATTTACCGGCGCCGGTTTTCTGGCCGCCCACGAAGATTACGAAGAGGGTGGCGCACAGCTACCGGAAGTTATTTTTCGAGTCATTATGTCCTACATTAATGCCGCCAATATCGGTACCGCCGGTTATCCGTTTATCTCTATTGGGGTCATTAATTTGATTAGAGAATTTGGTACAGCAGAACAAAAAGAACTGTATTTACCCTTAATCATGGAGGGAAAAAGCAATGGCACCATGGCGCTGACTGAGCCTGCCCAGGGTTCCGCGCTGGGTGATATTAAAACCATGGCAGAACCTGCCGAGGATGGAACTTACCGACTCTTTGGCCAGAAAATGTTTATCAGCTGTGCCGATCACAATATTTGCGATAACGTCATCCATATGGTGCTGGCGAAAATCAAGGGTGGCCCGATCGGAGTGAAAGGCATATCGCTGTTTATCGTTCCCAAATACCTGGTTAATGACGATGGTAGCCCCGGCGAGCGCAATGATGTGGTGCTGGCGGGACTCAATCATAAAATGGGTTATCGCAATGCCACCAATACGGTGCTCAACTTTGGTGAAAAAAAGGGAGCTATTGGTTATCTGGTGGGTGAGGCCCATAAAGGCCTGGGCCATATGTTCCAGATGATGAATGAAGCTCGCATCGGTATTGGTCTTGGTGCAGCGTCAATTGCCTATCAGGGTTATAACCTGTCTCTGGATTACGCTCGTGAACGTCCGCAAGGTCGTTTGGCTTCGTGCAAAGACGCGAGTTCGCCACAGGTGATGCTCACCGAGCATGCCGATGTGCGGCGTTTATTGCTGGCACAAAAAGCCTATGCCGAAGGTGGGTTATTTATGTGCCTGTTTGCCAGCGCATTATTTGAAGATCAAAACACGGCACCAGATCCAGAGCAGAAACAACGAGCGACCCTGCTACTCGATTTGATTACTCCTATCGTAAAATCCTGGCCCTCAAAATACGGTTGTGTGGGCAATGACCACGCCATTCAAATACTGGGTGGTGCCGGGTATATGAGAGAATACGAGGCCGAACGTCTGTATCGGGACCAGCGACTCAACCCCATTCATGAGGGTGCGGAAGCCATTCATGGCCTCGACCTGCTGGGTCGCAAAGTACCGATGAACGACACTGTTCGCCATCGTATTTTTATTGAGGAAGCAAAAAAAGATATCACTACTGCGAAGTCCTTTGAAGAGCTAGCCAGTTTGGCAGAGCAATTGGACGATGCCCTGCAAGTTCTTGATGAAACCACCGGTGCTCTGCTAGCGCAAATGGGGGAAGACATCGACGGCGGGCTTTCCAATGCTACTTTGTATTTAGATATGTACGGCCGAGTGCTGGCGTCCTGGCTGTGGCTTAAACAGGCCATCTGTGCCTTGCAAGGTTTACCCAATGCCCATGAAGAAGACGAAAAGTTTTACCGTGGCAAAATCCACACTGCGCGCTATTACTTTGACTGGGAACTACCGGCTATCACCCAGTATGCAGAGACTCTTGCTGCGGGTAACCGAGTGCCCTTCGATATGCGGGATGAATGGTTTTAACGGGTTTTTAACTCCACCCAAAAATTTAACTTAGAAGCCCCTTTAGCGGGGCACACTACGAGTAAGGCAACATTTAATGAGCAATATTAATCTAGAACACTGGTGGCAACCCTTTACCAACGTGCGTGGTTTTCGCCAAAACCCCCGCTTGATCGAGCGTGCCGAAGGTAGTTATGTTTACACCAGCGACGGTCGTAAGGTGCTCGATATTACTGCCGGGCTATGGTGCGCAAATCTCGGACACAGTCGTAAAGAAGTCGCTGATGCGGTTCATAAGCAATTAATGGACATGGACTTTGCTCCGCCCTTTCAGTTTGGTTCTCCGGTGACCTTTCGCTTTGCTGAAAAATTGGCAGAACATGCTCCCGAGGGTTTAAATCGAATATTTTTTACGAATTCAGGGTCTGAGTCGGTCGATACCGCGATGAAAATCGCCCATCGTTACCAAATAGCGAGAGGTAAGGGTAACAAAACCCGGTTTATCGCCCGCGAACGCGGCTACCATGGCGTCAATATTGGCAGTACCTCATTACAGGGTATGCCTAATAACCGTAAGGGTTTTCCCACCCTGGAGAATATCGATTTTTTGCCAGACATTCTTAATATTGCCGCTAACGCTTTTAGCCGAGGCCTTCCAGAGCATGGTGTGGAGACACTCGATGTACTGAAAAAATTAATTGCCCAGCGTGGTGCAGAAAACATCTGTGCCGTAATAGTGGAGCCCATTGTCGGGGCCGGTGGTATGGTGCCGCCACCTCAGGGCTATCTCCAATGCCTGCGTTCTATCTGTGACGACCACGATATCCTGCTGATTTTTGATGAAGTAGTGACCGGGTATGGGCGCACCGGGTCGGCCTTTGCCGCTATTGAATTTAAGGTTACGCCCGACATGATGACCACCGCTAAAGCTATCAACGGCGGCACTATTCCTATGGGCGGGGTGTTTATTCGGGAGGATATCCAGAAAACTATTTTTGATGCTGCGCCGGGGGGTATGCCAGAAATTTTCCACGGCAACACTTATGCAGGTGCTCCTGCGGCAGCTGCCGCTGGCCTGGCCGCCTTCGAGATCTACGAGCGCGAAGGTTTGTTAACCCGGGCTTCTGGCCCAATTGGTAAATACTGGGAAGATGCTCTCCATAGCCTCAGAGACATCCCGCATATTATCGACATCCGTAATTACGGTTTACTCGGTGCAATTACCTTTCCATCCAACACGGCAAAATACCCAACTGGGGTCGGTGTGCCGGTGCACAATAAGTGTTTTGAGAATGGCTTACTTTGCCGACCGGTGGCAGATAATATGGTGATGTCACCACCGCTTACAATATCCGAGCCTGAGATTGATCTTTTTATACAGCTCTTGCGCAAATCCATCGAAGAAGTGTTGGGGAGCTAAATAAGCCGGAAAGAGGCTTTGCCGAATTAAGGGCCTCTAAACAGGCAGTGCCTAATAGGCCAGGGAGCTGGCTAGCCCTACTTTTTCTTTACGTTCTTCAGAGCAAGTAGCTTTTGGTTTAGATAGTGCAATATCCGGAGAGTTTGCTTCGAGGTTTATTTTAGCCTGCTGTATTCTTTGCTCGGCAATAGTAAAAGCGCCCTGCAAGGGAGTATTGGCTTTCGCTTCCGATTGCTGCAGCAATTCACTCACCGTTTTATGAACCATTGCCAGGCGAGTCGCAATTCCGGAATCACTGGCATTTTGATATTTTAGGCCCGCATAAATAAGGCCGCCAGAATTAATGGCAAAGTCGGGGATATATATAATCCCTCTAAGGTTTAGAACTTCTGCCAACCTGTCCTCTGCCAGCTGATTATTGGCTGCCCCAGCGATAATCAGGCACTGCAGTTGATCAATGGTCTGATCATTAATGCTGCCACCTAAACCACAGGGCGAGAAAATTTCACAACACTGTTTATGAATTTCGTTCGGTGATACAGCGAGCGCATTAAACTGCTGCTGGGCGCGTTCGACACGCTCCTGATCTAAATCGCAGACGATTAACTCAGCGCCAGCTTGATGTAAGAGTTCGGCAAGGCTCATTCCCACATGCCCCAGGCCCTGAATAGCAACTCGAATACCAGTAAAATTAGGGTTGTGGAAAAGATGTTCCAGTGCAGCGCCCATACTATTGTAGACACCGAGCGCTGTACGTTCGCTACAGTCTCCGAGCTTATGAGTACTGGCTACATAATCTGTACGAGAGGCAATGATGTCCATATCGTCCATTGTGGTGCCGCAGTCCAGGGCCGTGATATATCGACCACTCAGGCTGTTGATAAAGTCTCCGAAGCGGCTAAACAATAGTTCTCGGTCGAAGGGTTCAGTGGGTTTTAAAATAACCGACTTACCACCCCCCAGCGGCAGGTTTGCCAATGCTGCTTTGTAGGTCATGCCTTTGGCCAGATTAGCTGCATCGGCAATGGCATCCTCTTCACTGGGGTATTCCATAAACCGGCAACCACCGAGTGCGGGCCCCAGAGTAGTATCATGAATAGCAATAATTGCTTTCAGGCCACTTTCCTTATCATGACCAATATGAAGGTCTGATAAGCCATATTTATTCAGGGTATTGAACATAAGTCACCTGTTTAATGCGTCTGCCCCTTCGGTTATAACCATTTTAATTCATAGTAGGGAAAATAGTTATATGAAAAGATCGTTCCACCTGCAATCTCTATTGCCGTGGCTGTTTAGCGCCCCGAGCTAATTCCTCGCTGATCTATATCATCTCCTCTCTTTGGCTAAATTTCAGTTAACAGGCTCTCAAAGACACTGCTTACCGATAGACATAAGACTCTAACGATAAGCAGTTCACCTTAGATTGTCTGATTTTTGATCACCCGGTATAAAGCTATCGTCCATTAGATGGTTCTGGCTAAATAGCCTTGATCTCTGATGAGGAAACTACTAGGGTCACCTCAATAACTAACTAAGAATATCCATCGAGCGGATAAATAAAAAAGGAAGGAATGTGAAAACCAAAGCAGCAATCGCGATCGGAGCTGGAAAGCCATTAGAGATCCACGAAGTCAACCTGGAAGGCCCTCAGGCAGGTGAAGTACTGGTGGAAATTAAGGCAACGGGTGTTTGCCACACCGATGCCTTTACCTTGTCGGGTGATGATCCGGAGGGGGAGTTCCCCGCAATTCTTGGTCACGAGGGTGCTGGTATTGTGATGGAGGTAGGCGATGGCGTTAAAAGCGTGCGGCCAGGGGACCATGTGATTCCTTTGTATACACCAGAGTGCCGTAGCTGTGAATTTTGCTTGCACCCTAAAACAAATCTCTGCCAGTCCATTCGCGAAACCCAGGGTCAGGGCTTGATGCCCGACGGCAGTAGTCGGTTTTCCCTTGATGGCAAACCACTACTGCACTACATGGGTTGTTCAACTTTTTCCAACTTTACCGTGCTACCGGAAATTGCTCTGGCAAAAGTCCGTGAAGATGCGCCCTTCGACAAAATCTGTTACATCGGTTGTGGGGTTACTACCGGTGTTGGTGCGGTGGTTTACCGCGCTAAGGTGGAACCGGGCTCTCGAGTGGTGGTGTTTGGTTTGGGCGGCATTGGTCTCAATGTAATCCAGGGCGCGCAAATGGTGGGTGCACGCCAAATTATCGGCGTGGATTTAAATCCGGGAAAAGTCGAGCTCGCCAAACGCTTCGGCATGACCGATTTCATTGATGCCAGCAAAACCGAAAACGTAGTCGAAGCTATTCTCGATTTAACTGGCGGTGGCGCTGATTACTCCTTTGAATGCATTGGCAATGTAGACGTTATGCGCCAGGCTTTGGAGTGTTGTCACAAGGGCTGGGGGGAATCCTACATCATCGGAGTTGCTGGGGCTGGTAAGGAAATAGCTACTCGACCTTTTCAGCTTGTTACTGGTCGTTCCTGGCACGGCGTCGCTTTTGGTGGCGCAAGGGGTCGCACCGATGTGCCGACTATTGTGGACTGGTATATGGAAGGTAAACTCAATATCGATGATCTGATCACTCACACCATGCCTTTATCGGATATCAATAAAGCCTTTGATTTAATGCATTCGGGTGAAAGCATTCGTTCGGTGGTTGTTTATTAGCTGTCTTTAGCGAATAGATAAACACGACTAACGAGCTTGCAGAAAAGCTACGGAATAGAGAAGGTCTTTGCAGTATTCTGTCGCCTAAGTTATTTGCACGCAGAAGCATCGAGACTGTTATTGTAGCAGTCTCGATGCTTTTGATCGTCGATGTAGTACTTTGTTAGATAGTACTTTTTACGTATTACGACTTAAAGTGGAACCACTTTGTTGGCGCAGGGGCCTTTTTGGCCTTGACCGACTTCAAATTCTACTTCCTGTCCATCGTTAAGTGTTGCATAACCGCCTCCACTTTGAATTTCCGAGTGATGAACAAAAAGGTCTTTTCCGCCATCCTCCGGCGTAATGAAACCAAACCCTTTATCGGCGTTGAACCACTTAACTGTACCTTTACTCATTTTCTTTGCTCGCTAGAGTTGGTGAAAAATATAGATATTTATATCCGAATTCACCGGTTCGAATTCTAAATGATGGATATTCAATTAATATACATAAGGTCTTAGCAGCTTACGCAGCTATGTTGCATCCCTTACCTTTAATTGTTAGGGGTATTTTCCTTCTCCTGAGCACATTTTTCAAGCCTTTTAAATTTCAAGGGCCTGGCGCTACGTAAAGTGATAAGGAGATCTTGAAGGATGACCTCGGTAGTTAGGCTCAAGGCCGGTTAAAAAGTCGGGCTGCAGAAATTAAGGGATCAGCTAGAGGCTATTTGCCGGCTCGCCAGATAATCTTCGTAGCTGCCAGCAAACTCGATTAAAGTCTGATCCTTGATTTCGATGATATGGGTGGCCAGGGATGAAACGAATTCTCGATCGTGGCTGACAAAAATTAGTGTGCCATCATAGTTTTCCAGGGCCAGGTTCAAGGCTTCGATGGCCTCCATGTCTAGATGATTGGTGGGCTCGTCCATTAGTAGCACATTGCTTCCCATCATCATCATTTTTCCAAACAGTAGCCGGTTTTTCTCGCCGCCAGAACATACCTTCGCGCGTTTTTTGGAATCGTCGGCAGAAAACAATAAACGCCCCAGGGTAGAGCGGACGATTTGATCGTCGTGGCTGGGTTTGCGCCATTGGCTCATCCAGTCAAATACATTCAGGTCGCAATCGAAATCGGAGCTGCTGTCTTGCGGGCAATAGGACAAGCTGGCATTCTCCGACCACTTGATAGTGCCCTCACTGGCTTTTATTTCATCCATCAAGCAACGCAGCAAGGTGGTTTTCCCGGCACCGTTTTCACCAATGATGGCCAGGCGAGCACCTGCATTCAGGGTTAAGCTGCCATTGCTAAACAGGAGTTGATCGTCAAAGCCGTGTTCCAGTTTTCTCAGGGTTAAGGCCTGCCGAAACAGTTTTTTGTCCTGTTTAAAACGAATATAGGGGCTCACTCGACTAGAGGGTTTAATCTCGTCCAAATTTATTTTTTCAATTTGTTTAGCCCGTGAGGTTGCCTGCTTAGCCTTTGAGGCATTTGCGGAAAAACGACTGACAAAGTGCTTAAGTTCAGCAATTTGAACCTCTTTTTTTGCATTTTTCGATTGTTGTTGTTCGCGCACCAGCGTAGAGGCCAGCATAAAGTCGTCGTAGTTACCCGGGTAAACCCGCAATTCACCGTAGTCAATATCGGCCATATGGGTACAGACGGTGTTTAAGAAGTGCCGATCATGGGAAATAATGACCATGGTGCTTTTAATTTCCTTAAGCAGCGCTTCGAGCCAGCGGATGGTGTCGATATCCAGGTTATTGGTGGGTTCATCAAGCAGTAAAATATCCGGTTCGGAAAATAATGCCTGGGCCAACAAAACTCTCAGTTTCCAGCCGGGAGGCACTTCGCTCATCAGGCCGTAATGAAGTTCTTCTGCGATACCCGCGCCGAGCAGTATTTCGCCGGCTCGACTTTCCGCGCTGTAACCGTCCAGTTCAGCGTACTGAATTTCCAGGTCCGCCACTTTCATGCCGTCTTCATCAGACATTTCTGGCAGCCCGTAAATACGGTCGCGCTCCTCTTTAATAGCCCACAATTCCCGGTGGCCCATAATTACCGTGTTGATAACGCTAAACTCTTCAAAGGCAAACTGGTTTTGATTCAATGTGCCCAGGCGTTGATTTGGAGCGACGGAAACATTGCCGGAGCTGGGCGCTAAACTACCATCCATAATCTTCATCAGAGTCGATTTCCCGCAACCGTTAGCGCCAATCAGGCCATAGCGATTACCGTTACCAAACTTAACGGAAATATCTTCGAACAAGGGCTTAGCGCCAAACTGCATGGTGATGTTTGCGGTTGAGATCACTGGGTAATTCCTGGAAGGTAGATAAAGACTTAAATGAGCTACTTACTCGGGGCGCGTACTATAGACACTTGCCTTGCCCAGGTCGACTAGAACCGACGAACCCATCGGAAATAAGCTTAAGTGGTGTCTTCAAGCTACGTAATTCGGATTATCGTTTTAAACACTCAGTCGATATCGAGGTATTTCTCGTTATGCTCTCCATGCCTCGGAGCGGAGCTTCGTACACTCGGCCGTACGCCATCAAAACGCAACGCCGATAACACCGTGGGTAAAATACCACCCTTTTCTATCATACCCATGGCCAGGGTTTGCGCGTGGGCCAGTACTTCGGCCGAGTCTTGAATCGGTGAGCAGGGCACACCAGCGGGCCGCAGTAATCCCACCCACTCATCACGGTCTTTAGCGAGTAAGGCGTCCTGCACAATAGTGTTTACCCGTTCCCGGTGTTTACCTCGAGCCCGGGCCGAAGATAATTCAGAATCCTCCTTCCACTCCGGGTGATCAAGCACATCGGCAAGGGCAAAAAACAGTTTATTATTCAGGGCGGTAATCATAATTTGCCCGTCGGCGGTATCAAAGGCTTTATTGGGTGCAACACCACTTATCCCCGAGCCTGCCCGTTTGGGGATGGTATCGGTCGCCCAATGCACGCCAAAATGGATAGCCATCCATACCAGAGCGGTTTCAAACAGGGATACGTCTACGACTCCTCCCTTGCCGGTACGATCCCGCTCGTGAATGGCAGAAAGTACGCCAATACACAGCCACATACCTGTGCCCAGATCGATGAGTGGCACACCTACCCTGGATGGTGTTCGGTCGGCCTCCCCAGTGACACTCATAATGCCGCTAAAGGCCTGCATCATCGGGTCGTAACCTGGCAAGTCATTCATTGGGCCTTCGCTGCCGTAAGCACCGAGATTGCAGTAGATTAATCCCGGCGCCAGAGGAAGCAGGTCATCCGGCCCCAAACCGATTTCTTGGGCTTTGCCTGGGCGCAGGCTTTGAATACAAACGTCGGCATTTTCAATAATGAACTCCCGCAACCACTGGCGCTGGGTTTCATCCGACAAATCGAGGCTAATAGCCTCTTTATTGCGGTTATAAGCTTCAAAAACGATGGAGGAGCCATCGCCCACACTGGCGCTGTAGTGTCGCGCATCATCCCCCTGGAGTGATTCGATTTTCAGCACATCGGCACCGAGATCAGCAAGAATCATGGCACCAAAAGGTGCTGCTACGTTCTGGCCAATTTCTACGACCTTTATTCCCTTCAGGGGTAATGATCCCGACATGCTGACTCCATACCACCTAAAAATATAAGAAATCAGTGTAATCAGCGATGTTTGAGAGCACAAGATAAACGTATATAGCAAAGTGAGGGTGCTGGTACTGCCGTTACCTGTGGTCCTTTCGAACTTTTGTAGCTCCAAAACATCTAATAATGCCTCCCGTTTATGTTAAACGCTTAACAGAATAGGAAAAACGCCATTGCAGTTGCTAAGTACAATGCTTTAACTTGTCTGTAGATAGCTATTAACTACCGCCTGTTTCTGTCATTCACAGACATCACAAATAGGTAATAGCTGAACTACAGCCTGGAGAACCACGATGAATAAGATGCTGACTATGAAAAGAATATTAGCCACAACGATTTGTTCGCTACTACCCGTTTTAGCCATTAATGCTAGCGCCGGAGACAATTTAACCCTGGATTCTGCCATTGGTGGTGCAGTGGGTGGTGCCATTGGTGGTGCCGTTGGTGCTGAAGTGGGTGGCCGAGACGGCGCGATCATTGGTGCTGGGGTAGGGGCTGCGGCCGGTACGGCGATCAATACCAAAGATAGCGACTACCACCATAAAGACGGACACGCTAGCGAAGCGGTACATGACGTAGTCCACCACAGCAGCAACTATCATGGCCACAAAAGCCGTTTCTGTCCGCCGGGTCAGGCCAAGAAAGGCCGCTGTTGAGCGAAGCGTATTAAACAAAAAAATAGACCTTTAGGCCTGGTATTGAGTCATAACTAAAGCTGACTCAATATCTTCGGTATAGCTGGTCTCTTGCATAGGGATGTTAGCCCTTCCTCTCCTTTAGTTTCCGAACTTCACTGTATACCCCGTATTCCATTGGCTGGAATTTTTTTCGGTGCGCTTGATCTGGCCCATGTTTTCTTCTCTCCCTCCGGTAAAATTGTTATCTGAACTACCGCAGCCAAACAGAAGAAACCAACAATTGGTATCATCGGCAAAGTTAGAGGAGTAGAAAAACCGTGGAACAAGCCGTACAGATAGCTCGAACCAGGCAGGCTTTTGATTACATCGACCAGGGTATAACTAGCACCTGCCAGGGTGTGAGCCGTGCGCCAGTGAAAAGCTATACTGATCCCGAATGGCTCAAGCAGGAGCTAAATACGGTGTTCAAACACTACCCGCTATTCTTGGGGTTATCTAGCGTGATTGCTGAGCCCGGTGCCTATATCGCGCTGGAACACGCCACCGTGCCCATTTTGCTGATACGTGGTGATGATGGGATAGCGAGAGCGTTTATCAATATGTGTCGCCATCGCGGTGCTCCGGTAGCCAATGGTTGTGGGCGAGCGGAGGGCTTTACCTGCCGCTACCACGCCTGGAGCTATGATCGCGCTGGGAACCTGAAAGCGATCCCCGATCAACGTAACTTTCCTGGTATTGAACCCAGCGAACATGGGCTTATCCCTCTGCCATTGGTAGAGCGCCACGGTATGCTTTGGGTGCTGCCTGATCCAAAAGGTAGCATCGATCTTGATCAACACCTTCAGGGCATGCAATCTGAACTACAACATTACCAATTACAAAATTACGTGCACTACGAAAGCCGCATATTGCATCGGAACATTAACTGGAAAATGCCCATCGATACTTTTCTGGAACCCTACCACTTTGCGGCGCTTCATAAGGACACCGTTGCCCCTATTTTTTATGGCAACCTGTGTTTATTTGAGGGTCACGGACTCAATCACTGGATGGCAGTAATTCGTAAAAGTATCCAGACACTCAAAGACCAACCGGAAAGCCAGTGGGACTTCGTAAAACACACAGCTATCTCTTACCAGCTATTTCCCAATACCATCTTTACCATGCAGGCGGATCATGTGGAAACCTGGCGGGTTTTCCCGGTGAAAGATAAAGTGGACCAGTGCGTTATCTATTTTGACTGTTATATTCCTGAGCCAGTGACTTCGGAAAAATCTAAAAAATACTGGGATAAAAATATCGATTTGGCTATACGCACGGTCGATGCCGAAGATATTGCGATTCAGACAGAGATGGAGAAAAACTATTTGTCGGGTTTGATGGAAGAGGTCCTGATCGGCCAGAATGAACCGGCGCTTGCCCATTTTCACCGGTCGCTTGAGATGGTAATGAAAGAATAGATTCCGACTGATGGGTTTCCTGAGTGAAGTAAACTTGAGCAACAACTCTTTTTTAAGAGCTTTGTTAAGTGTAAGCTGTGAGCCGGGGAGAAACAGAACAAAGGTGGATCTAAGTGGCGTGCGAATCTAAACCTCTAGTAAGCGTTTTTATATCATGTTACAACCACCAAAATTACGTGGTTGACGCTATTAGCAGCGTTCTCCGACAGTCTTACAGTAACATCGAACTCCAGGTTGTTGATGATGGGTCAACGGATGGTAGCGCGTCGATTATCCAGGCATTGTCAGAAAAGCACGGTTTTAAATATAATGCCCAAAGCAATATTGGTTTGTCTGCCAATTTGAATAAGGCCTTGTCTACCACGCGAGGGAAATACTTTATCCCTTTTGCTTCCGATGATGTAATGCATCTAGATCGTATCGAGAGGCAGGTCCGGTACATGGAGG
>JAUUYV010000177.1 GCA_030590275.1 Porticoccaceae bacterium | reverse complement strand
GCAGCGCGGCTTTCCATAAGCCTAACCAGGCGTCGTAGCGGTGAGACAAGTTACGGAGCCCTTCAAGGCTCTCAGAGTGGCCGCTCACCAGACGGTCGCCCACCCCCCGAAAGGTTAAGGTAAAGTCGCTATTATCTGTTGCGATTAACTGCATCAAGTCCCCCACGAGCTGGGCCGATTCATCACTGCTACGGGAAAAGCCCAGTTTCTCAGCCATCAGACCTTGATAATGTGTCTCGTAAGTTTTGACAAAGTCCTGCAGCGTCTGTTCCGCTTTTTTTAAGGCTACAGTTTCCGAATCATCCATTAGTGGTAGCAATGCCTGAGCCAACCAACCCAGATTCCAGCCGGCGATGTTCGGCTGATTTCCATAAGCATAACGTCCCTGGCTATCAATGGAGCTGAACACTTTATTAGCATTAAACCCGTCCATAAACGCACAGGGCCCGTAATCCACGGTTTCACCGCACACCAACATGTTGTCCGTGTTCATTACCCCATGGATAAAACCCACCGACATCCAGTGAGCAATCAGTCGTGCCTGGGCCTCGGCAACACAGCAAAATAACCCGCCGTAACGATCATCCTTATAACGCTCATCAATAATATCTTTGAAATGCCGCTCGATCACGTAATCCGCCAGACTCCGAATCGATTCGAGATCCTGACGCGCAGAAAAATACTGAAAGGTCCCTACTCGTATATGACTTTGCGCAACCCGGGTTAATATTGCCCCCGGCAGAGAAACATCCCGAATTACCCTTTCTCCTGTAGTCACCGCTGCGAGTGATCGGGTGGATGGGATACCCAGCGCCGTCATCGCCTCACTGACAATAGTTTCTCTCAGCACTGGCCCCAGAGGAGAACGACCATCACCCATTCGAGAATACGGTGTCTGGCCCGCTCCTTTTAGCTGAATGTCGTAGCGTTTATTGTCCTTACCCACTACCTCACCCAGCAGAATGGCACGACCATCGCCCAGCTGGGGACTCCAGCCCCCAAATTGATGGCCCGCGTAGACCGTGGCGACAGGCCTTGATCCTTCCGCAACAACGTTGCCTGCCAGAACCTGTAAGCCTTCCGCTGAGTCGAGAGCATTGATATCCAGGTTGAGGTGCCTGGCAAGTCCGTGATTAAAATAAATCAGTCCAGGTTTCAACACCGGAGTTGGTATCTGCTCGGTATAAAATTGCTCTCCAAGTCCGTGATAGGTATTTTGTAGAGGCTTTGAATGTATCGCTAACATGATGTCATTAACCTGGTATCGCCAATCTGGAAAAGCGAATTTAAACCGAACAAACGGCTATCCGTTAAAGGGTAAGAATGGCAAAAATATACCACAAGACCCGATACCCAATTAACACTATCCCGCAATGGCACCAGCGATAGCTATACGCTAAGCTGTTTTCATTCGAAATTTAGCAACACCTGCTCACATAATCAAAACCACACTCTAAAATTAGGAGCTAGTCATGTTTAAACCCATTATTTCTGCCGACTCCCATATCTGCTAACCTCCAGGTACCTACGTCGATCGCATCGACAAGAAATATCTGGATATCGCCCCACGTGTCGTCCACGACCCCAAACGAGGGGATGTCTACCAGATTGAAGGCGTAAAAAAACCAATACCCCTGAGTCTGATATCCGCAGCTGGAATACCCCCGGAAGAATTATCTACCAAAGGTGCCAAATTTGAGGAGCTCCATAAAGGTGGCTGGGATCCTGCTGCACGGCTGCTCGATCAGGATAAAGACGGTATTTCAGCGGAAATCATCTACCCCTCCACGGGTATGGAGATCTGCAACTTAGCCGACCACGATTATAAAAAGGCCTGTATGGACGCCTACAATTTATGGATCACTGAATTTTGTGATCCGGCGCCGGATCGCTTACTTGGGCTTGGCCAAACGCCAATACGCAACATCGACGAAGCCATCGAAGACTTAAGGAAAATTAAAGAACTAGGACTGAAAGGCGTGATGCTACCAGGCAAGCCCGCCATCCCCGAAGTCGATTATGACAACGAAATATTCGACCCCTTCTGGCAAGCCGCCATCGATCTCGAGTTACCTCTCAGCTTTCATATACTGACATCCGGTGAAATGAAAGGTATGGAGTTCCGCGGCACCAGCATTAATTCCGGCTACGCGATTATCCGCGCCAATCAGGACATTATGAGTATGCTGGTAAATTCCGGTGTTTTTATGCGCAACCCCAAACTCAAAATCGTATGCGTGGAAGCAGATGCCGGCTGGGTGCCTCATTTTGTTTACCGTATGGATCACACCTACGATCGGCACCGTTTTCGCCTCCGTGGCCCCGAACTCGACAAAATGCCCAGCGAGTATTTTTTAGAAAACATATATCTTACTTTCCAGGATGATATCGTCGCGTTCACCATGATGGATGCTATGAATCCACGACGCATTATGTGGGCTAACGACTTTCCCCACAGTGATTCCACCTGGCCCTGGTCACAGGATTTATTAAAAAAATATGTGGCGCCATTGCCGCAGGAGCAACAGGATATGTTGCTTCACGACAATGTTGCAGAACTCTACAACCTGGAGGCCGCCCATTAGGTAAGCTGGAGGCCATCCACTAGCGGGTTATTAAACAGCCCGCCAGGCCCAGACACCATATTAAGCGCACTATCTGGATTACCATTAACTAGCCCACCACGAAGGCCGGCTAGTTAATGTACTCTCCTAAGCTCTTCACCCAACCAACAAAACAAGTAAGCAAAGATGTCCATCGTATTAGACCAACAAATGGCGCTGTGGGTATTAACCGTCTGTGTTGATTTAGGTTCCGCCATTTTACTGTTTCGTGTTTTTGGTAAACAGGGCCTCTATGCAAGCGTTATTCTGAGTCTATTGCTGGCTAATTTGCAGGGCCCAAAACTCACCGAAGTCCTGGGTATGCAGACCAGCGTCGGGGTGATTCTCTACTCAGGAATTTACTTTGCAACGGATTTGCTGAGTGAACGTTACGGAAAAAGAGAAGCCAACCGCGCGGTATTTATCGGTTTTGCAGTTAGCCTCATCATCATCGTGATGATTTCATTAAGCCTTAAATTTCAACCCTCAAACAACCCAAAAACTGCCGAATTTGCCGCGAACATTCATCAGGCAATGGCCACTTTATTTATCTTTACACCGAAATTTGTACTCGGCTCACTACTGGCCTACCTGATCAGCCAAACCCTTGATGTGTGGATATTTCACGCCATCAAAACCCGAACGTCAGGTAAACACCTCTGGCTTAGAAACAATGTATCGACCATGCTCTCCCAACTCGTCGACACGACCATTTACGGTCTGGTGGTATGGTGGGGTATTGTTGATTTAGCAACCGCAATGCAGCTTGCAATGGCAAAATACGTGTTTAAAGTACTGATCGCACTCATCGATACCCCCTTTATTTATCTAGCAAGAAATTGGGATATGTCCAAAAAAGACTGGCCTTAACCCGAGACCTCCAGTTTCTTAAAACCCACACACTTCTGACATTGGGAATACGCCTCATGAACACGCCTACCTATACAACATTGTCTATCGCTCTCGATGCACAGGTCGCTCACATCCAGCTCAACCGCCCTGAAGCTGCCAACGCAATAAATAGAACTCTTTGGCAAGAGCTTGGAGAAGCCATGGCCTGGGCAGATTGCACCGCTGGGGTTAGAGTGGTCGTGTTAAGCGGAAACGGCAAACACTTTTGTGCAGGTATAGACCTGGCCATGCTCAATGAAATAATCGATGACTCTATCTCCTGCGAGGCCCGCAAACGGGAAGCTCTGCGCGAAGAAATTCTCTGGCTACAGCAGCAGCTCACCGCCATTGAGAGCTGCCGAAAACCAGTATTGGCTGCCATCCACGGTGCCTGCATCGGTGGCGGTGTGGATATGATCAGCGCGTGCGACATACGCTACTGCACCGAAGATGCGATCTTTTCCATCAAAGAAATTGATATTGGCATGGTCGCCGATGTGGGCACACTGCAGCGACTACCTCGCCTAATTGGAGACGGCATGATGCGTGAAATCGCCTACACCGGTCGAGATGTTCGCGGCGACGAAGCAAAGACTATCGGCCTAAGCAATCGCTGCTTTACTAACAAAGAGGCCATGATGGAAGAAGTACTGACTATAGCAAAGACCATCGCCTCCAAATCACCACTTAGCATTCGCGGTACTAAACAGGTACTACTCTACTCCCGCGAACACAGCATCGCAGACGGACTTGACTACATCGCAACCTGGAATGCGGGCATGCTAATGTCCAACGACATTAAAACAGCGCTCCTGGCTCAACGAAAGGGAGAGAACCCGGACTTTGAGGATTGAACCCACTGGCGATTGCGCCTGGTCTTTTTTCTGATTCGTAACTTGCAGCCCACTCAATAATCACCGTTGTCGATAATTTCTTTATCCACAGTTCGAAAGCTTACTTATCAGGTCTGCAAGGTGGGCAGGGGTTATGATAAAGGGCGAAGCCCCCAGGGGGGCAACGCGAGCTTGTAGGCGGTACCGCATAAGCTAGGATCAACTATAAGGCCGGTATTGTTAATTGTCTGTAGCTAAATGCGGATATTGCTGTCAGCCTTTGTACACAATTCTGTTAATTCTTAAATGGTGTTCGTGTACTCCACAGCCTGCGTAGTACCGCACCGGGGGTAATACCTTCGTCATAGTTGACGTTATAGTCGATGTCATACTCGTCTACCCCGCTCCAGGTAATTGCTACAAATGTCGGGCGACCTGGCTGCTTAATACCCCGGCGAGCTTGTGGCCTTATCAGGGGTCGATCCACTTGCTAGATGGTACAGCCCCTTAGAGCTATAAGGGGATATCGTTAGTTGAGCTCCAAACCCCCATTACAATATTGACGCTAAACACCAGAATCCACCATCAACTCGCCGTAAACCAGAAAAGGTCCCACCTCTCCAACGTATCAACAGAGACTTAAGCTCTTAACTTATAGTGTTTTAGTCTCTTAAAGAAACTGAGGCCACATTTAAAAATATTCTACTCAAAATTTCTTTGAACATCTTGCCAATCTATATCGCCCTTAAACTCCCAGTTTTCCCCGTAAAACT
>JAUUYV010000151.1 GCA_030590275.1 Porticoccaceae bacterium | reverse complement strand
TTGATCGGGGAGGAAAACAAAGGTTTCTCCGGGATTATGATCAACTTCAATATGGAGCGGCTGTGTATTGCTGCCACCTCTAATGCTCTGGCTATGGTCTGCATGGACGAGGCAGTTTCCTGGGCAAGAGCGCGTAAGACTTTTGGCAAACGACTGTTGGACCACCAGGTCATTCGCCACAAAATAACGGAGATGGCTAAGCGTATCCTGGCCACCCAGGCCTTTCTCGAGCAGACCGCGTGGCAACTAAAAGAAGGGCAGGTGCCCGTGGCTGAGCTTAGTTTACTCAAAGTCCAGGCCACTGAAACCATGGAGTACTGTGCTCGTGAGGCGGTACAGATACTCGGCGGAGCCGGGTTTATGCGTGGCAACAAGGTTGAACGTATCTATCGCGAGGTGCGGGTATATGCCATTGGTGGCGGGTCGGAGGAAATCATGCGTGACCTGGCGGCCCGACAGCTAAAGCTGTAATCGTCTGTTTTTAGAATCGGGCTAAAGCAAACTTTGTTGTTATTAGTGCTTCAAAATAGCACTTTGATTCACCCGATTCCTGTGGGAGCTGGAAGCCGGAACGGAGAGTTGCCAACCAGGACCGCTCTCGTAAGACCTTAAGCGCAAGACCCTGAGAAGGTTAGATGCGCTAAGCTATTAGCGCACCACCGTCTACGTCAATCACGGATCCACTGATAAACCCGTTTTCCATCAACATCAATGCAACACTGGCAATATCCTGTGATTGTCCAATCCGCTGAGCAGGCAACTGAATTGCAGTACTCTCAAACAGCTGGGTACGCTGCTCGTCTGGCATCTTGCTGTACAGGGGAGTGTTTATCAGCCCGGGAGAAATGGTGTTGACACGGATCGGGGAAAACTCCAATGCCAATGATCGACCCAGGGATTCCAGAGCGCCGTTACAGGCACCAGCCACGGACAACCCAATCATTGGGCTGCGGCTGGCAACACCACTGATAAAGGTAATCGAGCCTTTATGTGAAAGATGTGGAGCACCGTATTTGGCACAATAATAAGCTCCCCAAAATTTAGTATCGAAAAACTTGTGGGCGAGCTCGGTTTTCATTTTACTAATTAAGCCAGTACCGGGTGCCGCCGCACTGATGACGAGATGATCAAAGGCTTTAATCTCGTTAAAAAAAACTTCCACCTCGCTTTCATTACATATATCCAGAATGCGGGGGCGCAACTCTCCACAACTTTCGGTAACAGCACTGTCCAATTTTTCTGAGGACTGACTGGCAATAATAACTTCGGCACCCGCAACGGCAGCAGCTTCAGCAATAGCCAGTCCCATACCGGAACTGCCTCCAACGACAATTACTTTTTGCTTATTAAGTGACACAACAGTTTTCTCCCCAGATTTTATCGGCATCGCAAAAGGGCGATATGGGCTTGTTCTGCAGTTTTCTGGTTATTAATTCCCGGCCAGCCAATACTCTATACAAGTCTCTCGATGCTGGCAGCATTGGGTCGCGGTGGCTTTACATATTAGGATAATTTGGACCGCCAGTACCTTCAGGTGTGACCCAAACAATATTTTGAGTGGGATCCTTGATATCACAGGTTTTGCAATGCACGCAATTCTGAGCATTGATTTGAAAAACCTTATCTCCATTTTCGTCCTCAATAACTTCATAAACTCCAGCCGGGCAATAGCGTTGAGAAGGCTCATCATAGAGCGGGAGATTATGCCTCAGAGGCATATCGGCATCCTTTAAAGTAAGGTGACAAGGCTGGTCTTCCTCGTGGTTGGTATTGGAAAGAAATACGGAGGAGGGCTTATCAAAACTAAGAACGCCATCGGGCTTTAAATAGCTAATGGGAGCACAATCTTTCGCTGGCTTCATTTGAGCATGATCCGGTTTGGGATCATGCAGGGTAATGGGCAGTAATCCATTAAAGATATTGATATCAATAAAAGCGAAGGCCGAGCCGAGAATATTTCCCAGTTTATGTTGGGCGGGGCCAAAATTACGCTGTTTATGTAGCTCCTTCCATGCCCATGAACTCTCGTAAGACTGAGTATAATCCATCAATTCATCGTTGGCATGTTGATTGGACAAGGCTTCAACAATAACTTCAGCTGCGATCATGCCGGACTTCATCGCAGTATGAGAACCCTTTATTTTTGCAAAATTAAGCGTTCCGGCATCGTCGCCAAGCAATAGACCTCCGGGAAAGGTCATCCGCGGCAGAGATTGCAGACCGCCTTTAACAAGCGCTCGTGCTCCGTAGGAAGTCCGTTCGCCACCTTTAAGATACTGGCTGACCACTGGATGGTGCTTGTAACGCTGGAATTCATCATAGGGACTGACGTGGGGATTAGAGTAGGAAAGATCTACAATCAGGCCGACTGCAACCTGGTTATCTTCTAAATGGTAAAGGAAACCACCACCAGCAGATTTGCTCTCATCGAGGGGCCATCCGGCACTGTGCATAACCAGACCTTGTTGATATTTTTCATCAGGAACCTTCCATAACTCCTTGATTCCTATTCCGTAGTGCTGAGGATCTTTTCCTTCTGAAAGCCTGTACTTTTCGATAAGCTCTTTCCCCAAACTACCGCGGCAGCCCTCGGCAAACAAAGTGTATTTGCCATGTAATTCCATACCAGGCATATAACTATCTTTTTGTTCTCCCGTGGCTCCAACCCCCATATCTCCGGTAGCAATACCCTTAACACTGCCATTTTCGTTATAAACGATTTCAGAGGCCGCAAACCCAGGGAAAATTTCTACACCAAGGGCTTCCGCTTGCTCACCTAGCCAGCGACAGACATTGCCGAGACTAACAATGTAATTACCACGGTTGTGCATGGTTTTGGGCGCAAACAACGAGGGGACCCTGATGGCCTTCTCGCTACTGCGTAGCACATAGATATGATCTTTTTTTACCAGAGTGTTTAATGGCGCACCTCGCTCTTCCCAGTCGGGGAACAGCTCCTTCAATGCTGTGGGTTCTAATACCGCACCGGAAAGGATATGGGCTCCGACTTCCGAACCCTTTTCCACCACACATACGGTGATTTCCGGGTTAAGTTGGCGCAGTCGGCACGCTGCGGCAAGCCCGCAGGGGCCAGCACCAACTATCACTACGTCATATTCCATAAACTCTCTTTCCA
Organism: Porticoccaceae bacterium; assembly: GCA_030590275.1. Next base: position 2,381 of record JAUUYV010000151.1, on the reverse strand, counting down.
CCTGACAACCTCCTCGGCTTAATGCAGTCTAGTACAGATCAATTTTATACCTTTACCCCGGCCAGCACCATGAATAGGGCCAGCGTATTGGGCGAGGCAGTAGAAATGATGTCGGACGAGCTGTCCTATTCTGAGTCGCAACTTCAGTTGATTTATGGGCGCTACACCGGCATCATATCGCCCCCGAAAAAGGGTGGTATAGCGAATTCGCTACAGCCACCTATTCCCCTATCGACCTCTCAACTAATTGGCAAGGGTAATCCATGAAGATACTTGTTGCGGTTAAACGTGTTGCTGACTACAACGTTAAGGTTAGACCCAGGTCTGATCATAGCGGCCCAGATTTAGCTAACGTAAAAATGGCCATAAACCCCTTCTGCGAAATCGCCGTAGAAGAAGCCATCCGGCTTAAGGAAAAAGGACTAGCTAGCGAGATCATAGCTATTTCCATCGGCCCACAGGCGGCACAGGAGCAAATTCGGACCGCTCTGGCACTGGGCGCCGATCGCGGCATTTTGGTGAAAACTGACACCGACCTGGAACCTCTAGCCATTGCCAAATGCTTAAAAGCGGTATGTGACAAAGAACAGCCTGATATTGTTTTACTGGGTAAACAGGCCATCGATGGCGACAATAATCAAACGGGCCAAATGCTCGGTGCACTCACTAGCTATGCGCAAGCTACATTTGCTTCTGAAATCACTCTCGATGCAGGTAATGCTGATGTAATTCGAGAGGTAGATGGTGGTTTACAGACAATCGGCCTTAAGCTACCGGCCATTATTACCTCTGATCTAAGACTAAACGAGCCACGCTACGCTTCTTTGCCTAATATCATGAAAGCCAAGAAAAAGCCTATTGATGAGACCAGCCCCGACGAACTCGGTGTCGATGTAAGCCCGAGAACAACGCTGCTAAAAGCCGAACCACCAGCGGAACGTCAAGCCGGTATTAAAGTGGAAGATGTGGCTCAACTGGTTGATAAACTTAAAAACGAAGCGAAGGTGATAGAATGAGTATTTTAGTTATTGCGGAACATGATAACGTGGCTCTTAAAGGGGCAACGCTTAATACGATTGCTGCCGCCAAGCTTATCAATAGCGATATTCATGTGCTAATCGCTGGTGCAGGGTGCCGTACAGTGGCCGCGATTGCTGCAAAAGCTGAAGGTGCCACAAAAGTATTGCTTGCCGATAACCCAGCTTACGAACATCAGCTGGCGGAAAACATGGCTTTGCTTATTGCTGACATAGGTAAAAACTACAGCCATATACTGGCGCCTGCTACCACCACAGGTAAGAACGTTATTCCCCGCGCTGCAGCCTTACTCGACGTTCAGGCGATCTCAGAAATTTCGAGTGTAGAAAGCGAGGATACCTTCCAACGTCCAATCTATGCCGGTAATGTAATTGCCACGGTGCAGAGCATTGATCCCATTAAGGTGCTCACCGTACGAACCACTGCTTTTGATCCCGTTGCGGAGGAAGGCGGCAATGCTGAGATCGAATCGCTTGATACTGTTCATGATGCAGGCCTGTCCGAATACAAAGGCGAACAAGTCGCAGCATCAGACCGTCCAGAACTAACTGCGGCCGACATAATTATTTCCGGTGGTCGAGGTATGCAAAATGGAGAGAATTTTGAGATGCTCTATAGCATTGCTGATAAGTTGGGGGCTGCGGTAGGAGCTTCCCGCGCTGCCGTTGATGCTGGCTTCGTCTCAAATGATATGCAGGTAGGCCAAACAGGTAAAATTGTCGCGCCTGATTTATATATCGCTGTTGGTATATCTGGAGCAATTCAACACCTGGCTGGCATGAAGGATTCCAAAGTTATCGTCGCGATTAACAAAGACGAAGATGCACCGATATTTCAGGTCGCAGATTACGGGCTTGTCGCTGACTTATTCAAAGCTCTGCCCGAGCTTGACGAGGCCTTATAGAACTTTATTGCTTAGCCTGGGAATGATAAAAAACCGGCTTTAGCCGGTTTTTTATCATTTTCTAAACCCTAAGCTTATTAGCGATTTTAAAGGCAGTATTTATCACCTAACTAAACTCCTACTTTTTTTGCCCATGGAGTTTTTCTTTTTTGGTCTCTGCCTTTTACTTTCTTCCGACGAAATATTTTTCCATTCCTCTCAGAGCTCCTGACGTTGTTTTTTTGGCATATTGTAATTGACTGGAATTTAACTTCATATCAGCTACGTTCACTTTCTTCAAGATCAGCAAGCCAGGAATAACATTCAAGACTCTCATACAATTCGATAGCTTCTGACAACTGAGTTTCCATCGAGACAGACTTTAAGTTGATGTCAGTGGGAAATAATGGTGATAAAAATACGGCCACCAATAAGACAGAAGCCAAGGCCACACCCATCG
>JAUUYV010000276.1 GCA_030590275.1 Porticoccaceae bacterium | reverse complement strand
CCTGCCTGGCGAAGTCTTCCCAGAAAATCTTCCAGACGATCGAAAGCGACGTTTAATTCGTCTACCTTGGGAAGAAAAACAATACGGAAATGTTGGGTATCAAACCAGTTAAAGGCTGTCCCTTGCACTAACAGCATTTTTTCCTGCAATAATAAATCCAGTACGAACTGTTCGTCGTCGACAATGGAGTAAACTTCTGGATCAAGGTATGGGAATAGATACACCGCCCCCATTGGCTTGACACAAGTGACTCCAGGTATGGCGTTGAGTCGTTGCCAGCCGAGATCCCGCTGCTCGTGAAATTGACCGCTGGGAGCCACCAGATCATCGATGGTCTGGCGACCGCCGAGGGCCGTCTGGATGGCGTACATGGCAGGAACATTGGCGCACAAACGCATAGATGCGAGCATTTCCATACCCTGAATATAATTGTGGGCCAGGTGTTTGGCACCACTGGCGATTAACCAGCCAGAACGAAAGCCCGCTAATCGATAATTTTTTGAAAGACCACCAAAAGTAATACACAGGACATCTTCGGATAGCGTGGCAAGGGGAATGTGAACGGCCTCATCGTAGAGAATACGGTCGTAGATTTCGTCGGCGTAGAGAATAAGCCCGTGTTGTCGAGCGAGTTCGGTAATGCCACTGAGTACCTCAGTGCTATATACAGCCCCGGTGGGGTTGTTCGGATTTATAACGACAATGCCACGGGTGTGAGCACTTATTTTACCTTCTATATCTTCGAGGTCGGGCTGCCAACCCACAGATTCGTCGCAGCGGTAGTGCACCGGGGTGCCGCCAGCGAGGGTAACTGCGGCTGTCCAGAGTGGGTAATCCGGTGCCGGGATCAGGATTTCATCGCCAGGATTAAGCAGCGCCTGCATGGCCATTACAATCAATTCGCTAACGCCATTGCCGAGAATAATATCTTCTACCTCGACATCGACGATTCCCTGTAACTGACAACGCTGCATGATCGCCTTGCGGGCGCTGAAGATGCCTTTGGCATGGCTATAACCCTGAGCGTTGACCAAATTATGAATCACATCCTGTATGATTTCATCTGGCGCTTCGAAGCCAAAGGCGGCCGGATTACCAATGTTGAGTTTGAGAATGCGATGACCCTCCTCCTCAAGCCGGTTGGCGTGGTCCAGTACGGGTCCTCGAATGTCGTAGCAGACCTTGTCGAGTTTGGTTGATTTTTGGTAATGCTGCATGATTCGCTCGTTAGTGCAAACTGTTGCCTGTCAAAATTGGAATTTCGACAGGCGTAAGGATGTGGGTCATTGTAGACCAAGTTGCTGTGTAATCTAAATTTCTGAGGGCTATGCTTTTTCCGGAGTTTGTGTTCGGATAGCGGTCGCTAAAATATAAGTTAGATAGGTAGGAGAGATCTATGGGTGATATAAAGGACGACGACTATTGGCGCGACAAGTTGAGCCCGCAGGAGTATCAGGTTTGCCGGGAGAAGGGCACTGAGCCGCCATTTACTGGGAAATACTGTGATGAAAAGCGCGATGGTACCTACCTGTGCAATTGTTGCCGTGCAGAGCTGTTTCAGTCTGACACCAAGTACGATTCTGGCAGCGGCTGGCCCAGCTTTTATCAGGCGATCGATAAGGCTCGGATAAAAGAGGAAACTGACTCCACTCGCGGTATGGTGAGGACTGAGATTACGTGCGCCAGTTGTGGGAGCCATCTTGGGCACTCCTTCCCCGATGGCCCCCAACCGACTGGCATGCGTTACTGTGTCAACTCTTTATCGATTAAACTGGACAAGGATGAGAGCTGAATAAATCGTGTTTATAGGAGCTGTTCTCGCAGCTTCAATCTGGGCTCTTAGGCTTGACACCCGGGGGGTGCTATCCCTAGAATGCGCGCCTCTGTAAAGAGCGGTACGTCCCGTTCGTCTAGAGGCCTAGGACACCGCCCTTTCACGGCGGTAACAGGGGTTCGACTCCCCTACGGGACGCCATTTTTCAATGATGAAGTTGTGGGAAAAATTGCGGGAATAGCTCAGTTGGTAGAGCGCAACCTTGCCAAGGTTGAGGTCGCCGGTTCGAACCCGGTTTCCCGCTCCAGATTATATGGCCCAGAATCGTAGGATTTTGGGCCTTTTTTATGGGTGTTTTTTTATCCTTTAAGGCGATCAGGCCCAATCATTTAAGGTGGTCAGGCCTGCTCTAAAGTAGCCATGCTAGCCTGCAATATTCATACAGGTCGGTTAAGCTGATCTATCTGAACTGAATTCGTTCTATATTAAGATATTCTATTTCTTTATTATCGGGTTTTACCAAGCAGTTAATTTATGGCCTCTGCCTTATCCATCCACGAGCTTACCAAAACCTATGCGGACGGTTCCCGGGCGCTGGGTGGGGTCGATCTGGAGGTGAAAGAGGGGGACTTCTTTGCCTTGCTGGGGCCAAACGGAGCGGGTAAGTCTACGATTATAGGCATTATTAGTTCGCTAGTTAGAAAAACCTCAGGTACGGTAAAAGTTTTTGATATCGATATAGACCAGAATTTTTCTCTCGCAAAACAATTTATCGGTGTGGTTCCGCAGGAGTTTAATTTCAACCAATTCGAAAAAACTCTGGATATCGTAGTCACCCAGGCCGGATATTACGGCTTGCCTAAAAAACTGGCCCTCGAACGTGCTGAAAAATACCTCCGTCAGTTGGGCTTATGGGATAAACGTGATGCTCGGGCCCGTGTGCTCTCTGGAGGAATGAAACGGAGGCTGATGATCGCGAGGGCCCTGGTCCACGAGCCAAAACTATTGATACTGGATGAACCTACGGCGGGCGTTGATATTGAGTTACGGCGCGCGACCTGGAAGTTTCTGCAGGATATTAATAGAGCGGGTACTACTATCATCCTGACTACGCATTATCTGGAGGAGGCCGAAAGTCTCTGTGATCAGGTAGCGATTATCGATCGCGGTTTGATCGTGGAAAATACCACTATTCGTAATTTGCTGACGAAGCTCGATACCGAGGTCTTTATTTTTGACACTCGAGAGAGCTTAGGTGTGCTCCCTGATATCCCCGGCTTTGTTGGAGAGTTGTTAAATGAGCATAGTTTTGAGGTTCAAGTTAAAAAGACTCAGTCTTTAAATGCCTTGTTTGCCATTCTCGCGAATGAAGATATTCACGTTCTTAGTATGCGTAATAAGAGCAATCGCCTTGAAGAATTATTTATGTCTCTGGTAGCACCAGACGAAACCGAGCGCTCCTTAAACAGTGAGGTAGAAAATTGCGAAGCTTAATTACGGTGGTCGAATCCTCGTGAAAGGAGAAGCACTGTGGGTGGCTTTTGTCACTATCTTTACTCGAGAAATTCGGCGTTTTATGCGGATTTGGTTGCAAACCTTGTTGCCTCCAGCGATTACGATTGTTCTGTATTTTGTAATTTTTGGTACTTTGATTGGGTCGCGTATCGGTGATATGGCAGGGTTTCCCTATATTCAATTTGTGGTGCCAGGATTAATTATGATGTCGGTCATCACTAATTCCTACGGTAACGTGGTGTCATCGTTTTACGGTAATAAATTTCAAGGTAGTATTGAGGAGCTATTGGT
>JAUUYV010000295.1 GCA_030590275.1 Porticoccaceae bacterium | reverse complement strand
CTAATGAATTAATTACATGCTTATGCTTGCAGTGCACGCTGCCTGTAATATTTGCACCTTAAGGGATAAAGCAAAGGCTAAATGATGTGAGAATGGGTGTATCGTAGCGCCGGGATTGAGTAGAATGACAGCAGGTTGACTATTGTTTTGATTAGAGGGTGCCTGGGTGCTTGATACGGTAAGGTTTATTCGAAGACGGTCTGTGGTTCAGCTGCTTGTCGTCGGACTGATGGCAATGTCAGTAAGCCCCTCTCATGCTGAGGCCGATGAGAACAACGTTGGCGATCCTCTGGAAAGCATGAACCGGGTTGTTTATCGTTTTAACGATACCTTAGATCGCTTTTTGCTAAAGCCTATTGCACTTGGCTACCGGTATGTCACTTATGACCCGATCGAGCGTGGTATCGGCCGTATGTTCGGTAATATAGGAGAGATCGGAAGCATTGTTAACGACCTGCTACAGGGTAAAGTTCGACAAGCCGGAAATGATACGGGACGTTTTCTGGTAAACACCACGGTTGGTTTGGTGGGGTTTTTTGACGTCGCGGATCATCTCGGTCTTGAAAAGGGTGCAGGAGAGGATTTTGGGCAGACTCTCGGTTATTGGGGAGTGGGCAGTGGTCCTTACCTCGTCTTACCTTTTTTCGGGGCAAGTAATTTAAGGGATGGACCTTCCAAAATCGTGGATAGTTTTGTAAACCCTATTACTTACATTGATCATGTGCCGACTCGAAACCAGGTATACGGGGTTCAGTTTGTTTCGTTTCGAGCGCAGTTAATTGATGCTGAGGAACTTATCAGCGGAGATGAGTATAGTTTTATCCGGGATGCTTATTTACAACGGCGCGAATATCTCGTCAAGGATGGAGATGTTGAGGATGATTTTGGGGCAGACGATGACTACTACTAAATTCCTATTTGGCCTGCTGTTGCCGCAGTTGGTTATTTGGTCGTGGTAGAAAATAAACGGGCTCTCATTATTTCTGCTGACCATGTTCGGCGTACGGTCTGGGCAGGATACATTGAAGAGCTGGGATGGCGAGTTCAGTACGTAGATGACCGAACTGCGGCCGTCGAGTCTATTGGAGAGTTTTTGCCCGCGCTGATGTTGCTGGATTTGCAGGATGGAGAGCGCCCGATAGATATTGATGAAGGATTTGCCCAGCGTTGTCGCGATTCAGGGCTTGCTGTTATTCCCATACTAGCGGAGCCTCGCCCCGAAGATGTCGCGGTCAGTTTTCGCAGAGGTGCAAGTGACGTACTGATTGAGCCTTTTACCATGGCGGATGTAGCAGTCGCTATAGAGCGTTCTGGAGAGTTCAAGAACCTCTATCAGGAGAATATGGACTATCGATTACAACTAGAGCGCGCTAATAGAAGTTTGCGAGAAAGCCTTAATACGCTACGTATGGATCAGTTGGCTGGTCGCCAGGTGCAGTCCAGTATTTTACCGGACCAGCCGGCAGTCTGTCGTGGATACCAGGTGTCTCATACGATAGTGCCCTCATTGTATTTGAGTGGAGATTTTGTTGGTTATAATGTCGTTTTTGATCGCTATATTTTATTTTATTTCGGCGACGTTTCTGGTCATGGAGCGTCATCGGCATTTGTAACGGTCATGATCGCCTTTTTACTGCGGCAGCTACGTCGTCGTCATATAGTTGAAAAAGATATGGAAGCCCTGGGTCGAGCTCCTCAAGGTCTTGCCGAGCACGTGAACCGGCAACTACTGGCCATGGGAATCGACAAACACATGACCTTTTTTGCGGGCGCCATAGATGTCGAGCGGAATACTCTACGCTATGTGGTGAGTGCATTAATGCCTCAGCCTATTTTGGCTAGCGGGGGTGAAGCGCAATTTTTGCCAGGCCGAGGCAAACCCCTGGGCCTGGTAAAAGATGCGAGCTGGAAGATCCATGAGTTGACATTACCAGATAAGTTCGCCTTAGTTGTTGCATCTGATGGTTTGCTTGACTGCATACCTGGTGAAAATCTTGAGCAAAAAGAAGCTGGTATCCTGAGCAGGGTGGCGGCCGCAAACCAGAGTCATTCAGAAGTGTGTATTGAACTGGGGGTTGACGATATCAAAGACGCCCCCGATGATGTATCGGTGTTGACGGTGACGCGAGGAGGGTAGGTTGGAGCCAGGCAAAATTCTGGTTGCCAGGAACGGTGGCAATTATCTCATCAAATTGATGGGCTATGTCAGAATGACTTTGTGCGCCTCCTTAAATGAGTATATCGAAGGTATTTTCAATACCAGCAAAGAGAACGCCGGTAGGGAGCCGGACCTGGTCGAAAAGCCAGTCAATGTTCTGGTAGATTTGTATGATACCGAAGGGCTGGACAGTACTACGCTTGGCTTGCTTGCTAAGCTTGCAATTCATTGTCAGGAACAATTTGGGCTCAAACCTCTACTATTCTGCGCCAAGCCGGGCATAATCAGGGAGTTGGAGGTAATGGCGATCGATGATTATTTCCAAATCATCACTCGTCCCTGTCGCGAAAGTTGCGACCAGGCTCTCTTGCATGAGTTACCTGAAGTTGATGTCGAACCAGAACTGATTAGTGACCAGGTACTAGAGGCCCATAAGCTGCTTATCAAAATTAATCCTGCTAGTAAAAACGAATTTATTGATCTGATTCGTATCCTCGAGCGGAAGTCAGTCCATCCTTAGTGTCGCCTTCTTTTGTCTATCCTATATGTTTTAAATAACCTATTAAAAACAAATAGTTACAAGCTACTTTTTATTTTATTTCTAGCTTGTATAAATTGGCTGTGAGGGACGTGAATTAGCTCTGCAACCTGGCGTATCAAGCCCTCTTCG
>JAUUYV010000273.1 GCA_030590275.1 Porticoccaceae bacterium | reverse complement strand
CACCCACTGCATCGAGCCGAACTATCCGCGCCTGCAACTGCGCGAGCTTAAGTGTCAAAACTTGAACTTTCTTCTCAGCGTGTTTTTCTGCAGCCGCTAATTTATCCCGGTACTTGCTTAGACCAGCCATCTCAAATTTTAATCCACTGGCCAACGCAGGGGATCCATCACCCCCGTTAAGGGACGCTCCAACAACAAGACCTAGCATGGCGGGTAACGCCAAAACTGCTGCTATCACCAGCACTTTAGTCCACCGACCCAGTTCAAAAGTCCGGGATTCGCGATGGCCGTTACTGAGTAAAATAACTTTCAATGAGTACCTCAGGAAAATTTATTTCAACCCGCCAATAAAGGGCGAGAATAGGAAACAGGAGCGACATCATCACTTTCGAAAGTGACCACATCCCAGGCGTCTTCCTGACTAATTAACTTCCTTAATAAAGCGTTGTTTAGTGCATGGCCCGACTTATAGGCTTCAAACTCACCTATTAGCCCATTCCCGAGGAGATAGAGGTCACCAATAGCATCCAGCACTTTGTGTTTCACAAATTCATCTTCGTAGCGCAAGCCATCCTCATTCACCACTCCGCTGTCATCTACTACAATAGCGTTATTCATACTGCCACCCCTGGCTAGCCCCTTGGACCGCAGATATTCTATTTCGTGCATAAAACCAAAGGTACGCGCACGACTGACATCCTTGACAAACGACGTGCTGGAGAAATCCATAGTCACCTTTAGAGTACCGTCGCGAAACACCGAATGCTCAAACTCGATCGCAAAAGTCACTTTAAACCCATCATAAGGTCTAAAGGTGGCGATCTTGTCGTCCTGTATCACAGAAACAGGTTTTTTTATGCGAATAAATTTCTTGGGTGCATCCTGTTCAACAATACCGGCAGATTGAATCAAAAACACAAAGGGCCCAGCACTCCCATCCATAATAGGAACTTCTGCCGCAGTAACTTCAACCACCGCATTATCGATCCCCAGGCCAGCCATCGCAGACAACAGGTGTTCAACCGTCGACACCCGCACATCACCATTAACCAGCGTAGTGGACAAAGTGGTATCACCAACATTATCTGCAGTCGCCTTAATATCCACCGGTGGATCCAGATCTATACGCCGGAACACAATGCCACTATCAGGCTCCGCTGGCACCAGGGTTAAATAAACCTTCTCACCGGTGTGGAGACCCACTCCGGTAGCACGAATAGTATTGTTAAGCGTACGTTGTCTTATCAAGCCTGCTTTCCTATTCTCCGCCTATTCTGCTCTTTTTTAAACACGGTATCTTCCTTAATCAAGCTCTCTCACCCCGACAGCTTCCTTATTCCAACTCCGATACCAGCACCGCTAACAAACCTGCTCTCAGGCAGTACCTAATATGTCCTTTTTTAAACGATCCGACACAGTGACAAAAGTGTTTTCGCTACGCAGCTTAACAAGCTAATCGTAGCTCGCACCAAGTTAGAGGCACAAACGCCCAAAAACTCGCGACGGATACGGACGCAATGATAACAAAATTGGGCACCAAGCCGCTACACCGGATAGCCGCCACGACTGTGGACCTCACATTTTCTTTGTGAAACGCCTCTTATTTAACCCGGCTTTAACCACCTTAATCTGCCTGGCGCCGCAAAAACGCAGGAATGTCCAGAAAATCCATGTCGGAATCTTCCTTAATATCAAGTTTACGGGCTGTTGCCCGCTCAGCGGTTCTGGGTCGACGGTTAATAGTCGGCTTATCCATCTCAGCATAGTTTGGTTCACCAGAAGGGCCTACACTTTCAAGCATTCGCGCAGCAGGCTCGGTAATGATCTCTTCTGGCCGACCGAGTCCTGTAGCCACCACAGTCACCCTGATATCCTCATCCATATCAGGATCAACTACCGTGCCCACAACAACGGTGGCGTTATCCGATGCAAAGCGCTCTACGGTTTCCCCAACCTCAGTAAATTCGGACAACTTCATATCTGGACCAGCTGTAATATTAACGAGAATACCTCGGGCCCCCTCCAGATCTATATCCTCGAGCAAAGGACTATGAATAGCCGCCTTAGCTGCTATTTCTGCCCTTCCTTCACCATTAGCTTGCCCAGACCCCATCATAGCCATACCCATTTCAGACATCACCGTGCGCACATCGGCAAAATCCACATTGATCATCCCGGGGCGAATAATAAGGTCGGCAATACCCTGTACGGCCCCCAACAACACATCATTTGCGGATCGAAATGCATCGATCAGGCTAGTTGTCTCCCCCAACACTGCCAACAACTTCTCATTGGGGACTGTGATCAGGGAATCTACACGATCTTTCAAGTGCTTAATGCCTTCATCCGCTATGGCCATGCGCCTGCGCCCTTCAAAGGCAAAGGGGCGGGTCACCACGGCAACTGTCAAAATTCCCAGCTCACGTGCAACGTCGGCAACAATCGGTGCGCCACCCGTTCCCGTACCGCCTCCCATTCCCGCAGTAATAAATACCATATCGCTGCCTTCCAGCACATCGGCAATACGGTCGCGATCCTCCATCGCCGCCTGACGACCAACCTCGGGGTTTGCGCCAGCACCCAAACCTTTAGTCAGTCCATTCCCTAATTGTAATAAAGTACTACCATCAACGTCTTTTAATGCTTGGGAATCAGTATTCGCACAAATAAACTCCACTCCCTGGACATTATTTTCAATCATATGACGCACAGCGTTACCGCCACCACCGCCAACTCCAATCACTTTGATCTCTGCGCTTTCAGGTATGCTGTCTACAATTTGGAACATAATAATTACCCCTTGGTTTACGCTAGTTAAAAAAATTACTCTTACAAAAAAAGATCCGTTTAAAAATTACTTTGAAACCACTGTTTAATCCGACCAAACCAGGAACCCCCACCCCGATCAACTTTAAGACGACCCTCCTGCTGCTGTTGCAGACCGTAAAGCAACAAACCCACTCCGGTGGCGTAAATCGGGTTATTCACGATATCGGTAAGACCCCGAATATTGTGTGGTGAACCCAGACGAACGGGCATATGAAAGATCTCTTCGGCCAGCTCAACCACTCCTTCCATCTTGGAAGTACCGCCCGTCAATACGATGCCCGCAGCAATCAAATCTTCAAAACCACTACGCCGTAACTCTGCCTGTATCAAGGTAAAGAGCTCGTCGTAGCGAGGCTCCACTACGTCGGCCAGCGATTGCCTCGACAAATCTCGTGGAGGTCGATCACCCACGCTAGGTACTTTTATGGTCTCTTCTGGACCAACAAACTTGCCGAGCGCGCAGGCGTATTTGATTTTTAGTTCTTCAGCATGGGCCGTCGGTGTCCGCAGCGCCATCGCGATATCGTTAGTAACTTGATCGCCAGCGATAGGGATTACTCCGGTATGACGAATCGCGCCCTCGGTGAAAATAGCGATATCCGTTGTGCCACCACCAATATCCACCAGACAGACACCTAACTGTTTTTCATCATCGGTAAGCACGGCATAACTGGACGCTAACTGTTCCAGAATAATATCGTCCACTTCGAGACCGCAGCGACGAATACATTTTTTAATGTTTTGTGCCGCGTTAACTGCCCCCGTCACCAGGTGAACTTTTGCTT
>JAUUYV010000050.1 GCA_030590275.1 Porticoccaceae bacterium | reverse complement strand
GCTTTTCTTAAGCCAGGCTTTTGGGACCGGGAACTTTTCAAGCCTTTTAGAACCACGAACTTCTCCCAATCTACACGCTCCATCTTAACCAGACCCGAGCTACTCAGCTTTCCAGCCACCTGAATAGCCACTTTTTGCTTTAATCACTCTCGCCAAAGCAAGCATTGGTATGTCCTCAGAACTGCGTAAGGCACATAGCACACGATTACCGTGTAAAATGCGTCGTCTATAAATTCCCCGCCCAGCACCTCTTTGCACTACCGCAATGCATCTGTGGGCCTGACTACACCCGAGCAACACATGTATTACGGCTGGATCTTACTACCCACCATTGGTTTTATTTACATGGCCTGCGTCGGTGCCGCTTTTTATGGCCTGAGTGTAATGATGCCAGCGATGATAGAGGACTTTGGCTGGACTCGGGCCGAAGCCACCACCGGCTTTGCTATTTTATCCTTATTGGTCGGTTTTGCCGGGCCACCCGTCACTGCTTTAATGAAAAAAATCAGCCCCCGCCTCACCATTATCATTGGGGGCTTTATTGGTGCCGCCGGAGCATACATTCTCTCCATTTGCGAAAGCTTACCGGTCTATTATATGGGAGCAGCGGTATTAGCCTGCGGAATGACCATGCAAGCAGTGTTGCCTGGCATTCAGCTGGTTACACAATGGTTCCACCGACGTCGCTCCCTGGCCCTTGGTATTTTTATGGCCTCCGGAGGTCTCGGCGGGGTAGTGGGAGCTCCGAGTTTCACTTGGTTAATTCAATGGTTTGGCGATTGGCGGCCAGTGTGGCTCTTTGTCGGCGGCGTATCGCTACTGGGGACTTTACTCAGTTGGCTAGTGATCCGAAATCACCCAGAAGACGTCGGCCAACGGATAGACGGTATCGATAAAGAATCCGCCGATGACGAGAACACCAATGACCAGCGAGCTTCCGGGGTATATAAAACAAATAGAGACTGGACCGTAAAAGAAGCCTTTCGCGACCCTACCTACTGGATCATCCTGGTGTCCGGCTCGTTGGCCGTTACCGGCCAGATGATCGTCACTAGCCAATTGGTTCTGCATGTCAAAGACATCGGTATGACAGCGATTATCGCCGCAACTGCTCTAGGTATACAGGGTCTTTTCACCACTAGCGGTCGCTTTATCTCGGGCTTACTCGGTGACTATGCTATTGAACCTCGCACCTTGTTTTTATTGGGTATGGCCTGTGAGTTTATCGGCCTATTTCTACTCACGGGTGCCACCAGCGTATTTGCACTGTATACCTCCGTGGTCTTTTTTGGCCTTGGCTTTGGCCTGGGGCTGGTTGGTGCGACCACCATGCTGGCCAATTATTACGGGGCAATCAATACGCCCACCCTGCTCTCTTATCGAATCCTCCTGGGCACCGTGCTAGGCTCAATCGGCATTATTACTGCTGGATACTGCGGTGACATTTATGGTGGGTACACGGAAGTCTTCTATGGGTTTTCGGTATTTTTGTTCGTCGCTACCCTGTTGGTTCTACTGATAAAAATACCAAACGCCGAAGAAACTGAATCGACCTAAGCCTAACCACCACCAAACGCTGTGATAGACTCCTCCGAAATCAAAAATACGAACAGGCTCAGGGTATGAAAATTCAAGGACTAGCCGCAGTCGTCACCGGTGGTGCTTCCGGTATAGGTGCAGGCGTAGCACGAGTACTGACTAAGGCCGGAGCGAAGGTTGCGATACTCGACAGAAATGCCGATTTGGCCCAGGCCACAGCGGATGAAATAGGCGGCATCGCGGTAGTCTGTGATGTCGGTAGTGACGAATCGATACAACAGGCTATTGCCGAGGCTCAGCAAGAACAGGGCCCCGCGCGCATTCTGGTTAACTGCGCAGGCATAGATACCGCACGAAAAATCGCCAGTCGCACATCCGGTGCACACGCTATCGGTCCCATGCAGCGAGTTGTCGATGTCAACCTCGTGGGTACTTTGAGTTGTTGCGCCCACGCCTCCACTGCCATGCTAAATCTCGAGCCCCTGGACGAAGACGGCGAACGCGGCGTGCTCATAAACATTGCTTCCGTCGCTGCGTTTAACGCGCCCAATGGCCAATCAGTCTATGCCGCCTCCAAAGCCGGAGTCGTAGGTGCGGCCCTGCCCCTGGCGCGAGACCTGGCGCGTTACGGTATTCGCGTGATGACCATCGCCCCAGGCTTATTCGATACACCGCTGGCGGGGACTATGAATGAGGAGCTTACGGGACAGCTGTTACGCCGCGCGCTGTTTCCAAAACGCAAAGGGCGCCCAGACGAAATCGGTGCACTGGTGCAGCATATTTGCGAAAACCAGATGCTCAACGCATCCACCATACGCATTGATGCCGGGTTTTTCTAAGCACAGTTTTTTCTAACAAGAAGGCCCGACATTTAACAGGCCACTGAAAAACAAACGCATCAAATAAAACTACGAGCATAAGCATAGAAGGACGGACAAACCATGAAACTTGACGGTGTTGCGGCATTTTTGACCGGCGGGGCCTCGGGCCTCGGTGCGGCCAGTGCCCGAGTGTTGGCAGAAGCCGGAGCTAAAGTTGCTCTGCTCGATCGAGACATGAAACTGGCTGAACCGCTGGCGAAGGAGCTGGGCGGCGTTGCCATCGAATGTGATGTAGCCGATCACGACTCACTCAAATCGGCGGTAGAGAAGGCCTGTGCCGCCATTGGCCCACCGCGCGTTGCCGTTAATTTCGCGGGTATTGATGTCGGCCGAAAAATTGCCAGTCGTTCTCAGGGAGCGCACCCCATTGAGTCTATGCAACGGGTCATCGATATCAACGTTATAGGCACGCTGGATGGCTGCGCCCTGTTTGCGGAACAAATGATGGACCTCGAACCTTTCGAAGACGGCGAACGTGGCGTACTCATCAATATTGCCTCTGGCGCAGCCTTTAACGGCCCCCCAGGGCAATCGGTCTATGCAGCATCAAAACGTGCGGTCGCTGGCGCCACTCTGCCGCTGGCTCGAGACCTCGCACCCTATGGCATCAGAGTAATGACTATTGCACCCGGTTTTTTTAAAACCCCACTTGCTGCAAGCGTCGACGAACGACACACAGACAAATTAATTTCCTTAGTACCCTTCCCCAAACGCTGGGGCGACCCCCGGGAGCTCGGCGAGTTGGTTAAGCATATTTGCCAGAACCGCATGCTGAATGGGGAAACCATTCAAATCGATGGGGCTATGCGTTAAATTATGCGTTAAACAGGGCTTTGGCTAAGAAGGTTTTTTGGCTTCTAAATCTTCGAGCTGGTGGAATTTGGTGTAGTCAATCATCCTGTTTCCATCAGTATGTACCGCAAACACATCGACAAAACGTTTATTAAAAGCAAACTGCGTTGCGTCATAGAGGTGATGCGTATGCACTGTTTGCGCAAACACGTCTTCTATACCATCGAGAGCAATAATCAAAACAACACCCGATGACTGGATAAGATCTTCTTCAAGACCGAAGAAAGGACTTGTTTCATCAATCACATGGATCAAGGTCCAGGTGAATGCAAACATGGGAATACGATCTCTCTCCAGCTTCAAATCGACAAAACGACGCTCTAAATCGCTATCGGGATTATCATCTTCTATCAAAACTACGGCGCTGACGCTGGCATTTACAATCGACGAATGTTTACGCCCATTTGCCAGGCGAACGAACAGCGCGTCCTGACCACAGTGTTTCGTTACCACAACGTGATCACTAAACATCACACTGGCTCTCGGCTTCACCAGACGAGCAAACACCAGACCCGTAAGCACCGACACATAGATCAAACCCGAAAACACATCCACCATGACAATTGCATGAGCATAACCAGTTTTTGGTAGTAAATAGCCATAACCAATGGTGGTACTAGTCTGAAAGCTAAAGATATAGGCATCAATGAATGACCCTGGCCTGGCATTTAAAATCATATCACCGCCCAGGTAGTAAACAATCGCGAAACCAGCATTAATACCTAAATAAACCAAAATCGCAGCGGAAAAAAATTGTATCCAGCTTGCCACCATGACGCGGTAATAGAAATCACCAAATAAGGAACCTCCCAGCCCTTTACGATGAACTGAAAGGGCCCGGCCATTAGTCACTTTCGGAGCGGGTAATGACGACCCTGGATTTTTTTTATTTAATGGAGAAGACATAAGATCTATCGTGGCACAAAAAACTTAAAAGACAAAATATATTGGCTACTAAGCACTACCGTTTAATTCTTCAGTCGCGATAGAGATTGATTAAATCTATGCACCAGCGCGTGTCTCTACCCTGACTCCCTTGCGAGACCCAGGCCAGCGACCAATCGATTAAAAGTCACGCGTCTCGCCCACTATTAGATTCTATTTTTTAATAATATTCGTCGGTTTACAAAAAAACTTGCAGGAAAACCATTGATCGAAGGTAGCCTTTTGCACAGCGTACAAGAGCACAGAGACTCGCTATAACCGAACCGTAAAAACTGTTTCTCTGTAGAGAAAAAAAAGCGCACTTTGACTTAAGGTTTGGTAACTCTATGGAAAAAACTACCGCTGATCGAAAAAACGATAGCGAGCACTATCGCCACAACTTTTGAAGATGGTGGGCCGTGCGCGATTCGAACGCGCGACCAATTGGTTAAAAGCCAACTGCTCTACCAACTGAGCTAACGGCCCTCAGAAGAGGCGCACATCTTACTTATCCGGGAAAAAAGGTCAAGCAAAATCAATCTATATAGCGTGTTGGATCTGCCACCCCTGCTTCCATAAAGCCCTGGATCCGCAAACGGCAACTATCACAGCGGCCACAGGCCTCGCCATCTTTGGTCGCCTGGTAGCAGGAAACTGTCTGGCCATAATCAATACCGAGCTTAATCCCCTGTCGAATAATCTCGGCCTTACTGAGGTCGATGAGTGGTGTAGCGATGCGAAAACCCGTCCCTTGCACAGCGGAACGGGTGGCAAGATTCGCTGTCACTTCAAAAGCCCGGATGAATTCAGGTCTACAATCTGGGTAACCGGAGTAATCCACCGCATTTACGCCAATAAAAATAGTATCGGCATTCAACACTTCAGCCCAACCGAGGGCTATGGCAAGAAATACGGTGTTACGGGCTGGTACGTAGGTAACAGGGATATGATTAATTTCCAGTTCCCCAGGATACTGATTCGATTCTTCATTGCTCTCAGGCACATCAATATTGTCATCGGTCAAGGCCGAACCACCAATAGCACGTAAATCTAAGCTTAGTGTTTTGTGCTGCTCAGCGCCAAGCACGGCACTGATTCGGTTTGCTGCAGCCAGTTCGGCGCGGTGCCGCTGGCCGTAGTCAAAGCTCAAAGTAAAGCACTGGTAGTCATCATCTAAGGCCATAGCAAGTACGGTAGCGGAATCCAGGCCACCAGATACTAGTACTACAGCTTTTTTATTTCCCTGTCCTCCTTCCTCCAACTTTTCTGCTCCCAGCCTGGCTGTTTAGCCTGCAACTTATCGTCCCGGCTCATTTCCCCAAAGATATTTATGGAGCTGTAGTTGCATTCTCACAGGCAAGCGATCTTCCAGGATCCAGTCCGCCAGTTGATCGGCCTCTAGCTGACCCTGACCTGGAGAAAACAAAAGCTCAGCTCCTATATCAATCAGCTGATACCGATCAATAGCCATTCTTACCCAGTCGTAATCTACTCGACTACAAATCACAAATTTAATTTCATCTTTTGCTGTGAGTAAGGGAATATTATCCCAATCATTTTTACCAACTTCACCAGACCCCGGAGTTTTTAAATCGAGGATTATATGAACTCGCGGGTCTACACCGGCTACAGGCAGTGCGCCACTGGTTTCAAGGGAAACTCGATAACCACGGTCGCATAAAGCACTTAGCAGGGGCAAGCAGTTTGGCTGTGCCAGAGGCTCACCGCCGGTAACCGTTACATGGGATGCACGGTAAGTATCGACCTCAGCCAGCACTGCCTCCAGTTGCCATTTTTCACCACCATAAAATGCATACTCCGTATCACAATAGGAGCAACGCAGCGGACAACCCGTAAGACGCACAAACACAGTGGGCAAGCCAGTGGTACTTGTCTCACCCTGCAGGGAATAAAAAATTTCGGTGATGCGCAGACTACGCTCAGTCATCGGCCCAACCTTACCGGGAACATTAACAATCACGAGCTAAATTATTTACTCATGAGGGCTCGTCAGCTCACAAAAAACCGATGTCCAGCGTGAGTATAAAATGGATACAGCACCAGATACCACGCGATACGCAGCCTCTATTACCTTGTCAAAAGTTCGCGTCGAGATAACGCTGTGCCAGTCGAGCTGAGCTACCTCCAGCTTCGGCCGCGGCCTGGAGATACTCCCGCGCTTTCCCCTTGTCGCCCATCTGGTAATACACCGTGCCCAGCTTATAGCGGGCATCCGGCGCTTTACGATGAACCGGATAGTTTTCTATCACTCGCCTGAACTCGACCGCCGCTTCGTCGTAGTGATTTCTCACCAGATGAATTTCGCCCATCCAGTAATAAGCATTAGGCGTATAGCTACTGGCAGGGTAGGCCACCACAAAATTCTGGAAAGCCGCCAGTGAATCGTCTAGCTTTCGCGCTTTTAATAAACCATAAGCAGCATTGTACTTCACCTCTGCGCCGTCATTACTACCCGAAGTCGACACACCGGCACTTTGCCTGGTCGGAACCCCGGGGGCAGGAGCTTGCATCTCGACTTGAGGTTTCGACTGACCACCAGTTTTCGTCTGCGGCATAGCCCCCGTAGGAGTAGTTCCCATAGGAGCTGTGATGGCAGCAAGCCTGCCATCAAGATCTAGATAGTTTTCTGCTTGACGCTCCTTAAGTAGGCGGAGCTGATAAGACTGCTCTTCGAGTATGCCTCGTAGTTGCCGAACTTCTTCCTGTAAGACCTGGATCTGGTAAAACATATCACCAGCCTGAACCCCGGACCTGTGGTTTTGTGGTGCACCAATTTCAACAACGGGCGCCGCAACCACCGGGAAAGCCCGGAATACGCTAAGGGTCAGACATACCAGCAACCCGGTCCGACACAATTCAGATCGCGGCAGAACAGGAGAAATAATAGCGGCGCGAAAATACTGCGCCGCTTTTTTCCATAGTGAGAAGAACCCCATACTTTTGTTCAAGACATTTATTTCATTTCAACACGACGATTTTGAGCCCACGATGATTCATCACTCATCGCTTCAGCAGGACGCTCCTCGCCATAACTAATCGCCTCTAGCACGCCAGCATTAACACCGTTCAGAATCAAAAAGTCACGTACAGCCTGTGCACGCCTCTCCCCCAAAGCCATATTATATTCACGAGTACCACGCTCATCGGCATGTCCTAACAGACGCACACTGGTCGGGTTAGCAGCCAGTCTTGCGGCATGGGTTTTTAAGGCAGCACGAGATTCCGGTTTCAGGATCGACTGATCAAAATCAAAGTAGAACACAGTGTCGGTATAACCCACACCAGCATCACTTCCACTAACCGATCCATCACCAACAGTCGCAGTCGCTATATCGGCACCACTATTCAAGCCACCTCCAGCACTATCTGTTGAGGTACCGGAACAGGCGGACAACAATACTGCACAAACACCAACAAACAATAGACTCTTAAGAGATTGCACTTTCATAAAAAGCTCCTTTATGGAATGGAGGGCTAAACATTGCGCCCAATGTAAACTATCTTCTCGCAAAACGCGACTAAGCCTAACATTACTATACTAAAACTAATTGGAAAACGGTGCCCAGGCCGGCTCCCTCACATCTCCGCGATTGGAAGGTAACAGGAAGCGAATGCCTGCATCAATCGAAACCGCCGCTAAAACGCCCCTGTTACCTTGTTTTGCGGCATAAATCACCATCGCACCGTTAGGTGCAACTGTCGGCGACTCATCCAGGCGAGTTTCAGTCAAGATACGGAAATCGTTCGTAATAAGGTCTTTTGTTGCTATATGAAAACGCCCCATAGCCCGATGCACAAAAACAAGGGTACGTCCGTCGGCAGCCAAACGTGGCCGAGCGTTATAGCTACCTTGATAGGTAACTCTCTCAATTGCACCGGAATTCAGCGTTAACTTATAGATTTGTGGTGAGCCACCACGGTCTGACGTAAATAACAGAGCGCGGCCATCCGGTGTCCAGGCAGGCTCGGTATCGATCGCAAAATGCTTAGTAAGCCGGGTAAATGCTTTGGTCGTAAAACTGTATAGATAAATTTCCGGGTTGCCATCTTTAGATAGCACCAGAGCGAGGCTCCTGCCATCAGGCGACCATGATGGAGCACCATTCAAACCACGAAAATTGGTCACCCTTTCTCGTTTGGCATTACTCAGTCGTTGGCGAAAAATCGCAGGGCGACCCGTCTCAAATGAAACATAAACCAACTCACGAGCATCGGGAGACCAGCCTGGTGACATAATGGGTTCTTTCGATTCCAGCATCATCCTTTCTCTGGCTCCATCTGCATCGGACACCATCAAGCGATAGATGATATCTTGGCCGCGGGAGGTAGCTGTGACATAAGCAATCCGTGTTGAAAACGCACCT
>JAUUYV010000226.1 GCA_030590275.1 Porticoccaceae bacterium | reverse complement strand
CTTTCGTACCCTGTCGTTAGCTGATACCTGTTTGCGCCTGATCCAGGCCTGCGGACGTCTGCTCAGGAGCGAAGAGGATAGCGGGCGAGTGACTATTCTGGATAGTCGCCTGTTAAGTAAAAGTTATGGTCGGGAGTTACTGGCGGCCTTGCCACCGTTCCGGCGGATTTAGCGTTTAGGGTTTCGGCGTCAAACAGGTAGCGCTGCACTGATCGGACTATCTTGCGTTATGTCCTGGCGCTATACCGCGACCGCATCCGTAACGACATCCGTGCTAATCCCCAGCTTATTGCAGTGCTGGTAAATAGACTGGTAAATACCATCGCTGTCGAGCCCGACTTTAGCCAGTTGCACCATGTGTGTGTCGTGAGCCAGGAAGGTATCGGGCAAGCCCAGGTGTAGCACAGGGGTATTGATGCCCTGGCTCGATAGATACTCGCTGACTCCGGCACCAGCGCCTCCGGCAACGGTATTTTCTTCCACAGTAACCAGAAGTTTGTGAGCGCTGGAGAGTTCATTTAATAAGTTTTGGTCGAGGGGTTTTGCAAAACGCATATCGGCCACCGTGGCGTTAAGGCGTTTGGCCGCTTCCATGGCCATAGGCAAGCGGGTGCCAAAGTTTATCAGTGCTATGTTCTCGCCTGTACGGCGAATTAAGCCTTTGCCAATGGGGAGGCGGGTCATTTCTTTTTCAATTATCGCGCCACTACCACGGCCTCGTGGGTAGCGTACAGCCGACGGTCCACGATGCATAAAGCAGGTATAGAGTAGTTGCCGGGTTTCATTTTCATCAGATGGAGTTGCCACGACCATTTTGGGAATGCAGCGCAAAAAGCTGAGATCGAAACTGCCGGCATGGGTAGCGCCATCTTCACCCACTAGTCCGGCGCGATCTATAGCAAACATGACATCCAGATCCTGAAGTGCAACATCGTGGATGATTTGATCGTAAGCCCGTTGTAAAAAAGTTGAATAAATGGCCACCACTGGTTTCATACCATCGCAGGCTAGTCCCGCGGCAAAGGTCACCGCGTGTTGTTCTGCGATGGCTACATCGTGAAATTGATCAGGAAATCGGTTGGCGAAGTCCACCATGCCTGACCCTTCGCTCATTGCTGGGGTGATTCCCACAAGTTTCGCTTCGGTCTCAGCCATATCACAGAGCCAGTCGCCAAACACCTGTTGGTATTTGGGGCTGGACGCTTTCGCAATGGGTTCGGGTTTATGTCCTTCCGGTTCTGGCGGTTCAATCTTGTTGAGGGCGTGATAACCAATAGGGTCTTCTTCTGCGGGTATAAACCCTTTGCCCTTTATCGTAGCGACGTGCAACAACACCGGTCCGGTAATTTTCTTGAGGTTTTCCAGTGTATTTACTAACAGCGGTATATCGTGGCCATCAATAGGACCAATATAGGTAAATCCGAGTTCCTCAAAAATGATGCCGGGGGCGACCAGGGCTTTCATCAGTTCTTCGGTTTTTCGGATGAGCGTTGATGTCGATGGGAATGTTTTAAGTATTCGTTTTGTTGCTTCCCGAAACAGGATGTAAAAACGACTTGCCCATAGTTTTGAAAAGTAGGTGGAGAGTCCGCCAACATTGTGCGATATGGACATCTGGTTATCGTTGAGTACGACGAGCATATCGGCATCAACGTGGGAGACATGGTTAAGTGCCTCAAAGGCCATGCCTGCAGTAATTGCCCCGTCGCCAATGACAGCGATAGAGCGCCGTTTAGAGTCTTCCATTCGAGCGGCGATAGCCATACCCAATGCGGCGCTCACAGAAGTACTGGAATGACCTACCCCAAAGGCGTCGTATTCGCTTTCTGAGCGTTTGGGAAATCCAGACAAACCTTTAGGCTGTCGAATAGTTAGCAGTTGTTCTCTTCGTCCTGTGAGTATTTTATGTGGGTAAGTCTGGTGTCCGACGTCCCAAACCAGGCGGTCGTTTGGGGTATTAAATACTCGGTGTAGCGCGATAGTGAGTTCGATAACGCCGAGGCCCGCGCCGAAGTGGCCTCCACTTTGGCCGACGCTGTATAGCAGGTAAGCGCGTAACTCATCCGCTAAATGTTCCAGTTGGGAATTATCCAGGTGTCGTAAATCAGCCGGGCTGCTGATTTGATCCAGCTGCGGCGTGGAAGGGCGAGTGAGGGGGATATCGGTAAACCGGGTGGCCATGGCAATCGATCAAAAGTAATGGGTCAGCGTAACAATAGATTTGCTAATAGCAGAACGGCGATTTTACCTTAAATAGTGTTTTCGATCTTTAAAATTTACGATCTACTGTATGGCCGGCAATGCCCCGAAGCAGGTTTGCCTTACTCCCTAGTTGGTTGATTGCCGACAGGCTTTGCTGGTGTGCCTGTTCCAGTGCGTGTTTTGCGCCATCGCAGCCAAGTATCGATGTGTAGGTTGCTTTCGTGAGTCGTTGATCAGCGCCAGCATGTTTACCAAGAGTACGAGTGCTACCCTCAGCATCAAGTAGATCGTCCCGAATCTGGAAGGCAAGACCCAGATGTTCTCCGTAGGAGGCAAGAGCGGCGAGAGTGGCTTCATTGGTGCAGGCTACCGAGTGCGCTCCCATCAGCACACTCGCAACAATTAAGTCTCCTGTTTTGCGTTGGTGCATGGTTTGTAGCTGATCCTGGTTCAATGCTTCGCCGGTGGCGCTGACGTCGATAGCCTGCCCTAGAACCATTCCGGTGGGCCCGGCAGCTCTAGCCAGTATAGCTACCAGCTCTACTAGCTTTTCGGGTTCTAAAGAGTTGATCTGTGTTAAGTGTTCAAAAGCTAGGCTCTGCAAAGCATCTCCGGCTAAAATTGCAGTGGCCTCATCGAAGGCAATATGACAGGTGGCTTTGCCCCGTCGTAAGTCGTCGTTGTCCATCGCGGGTAAGTCGTCGTGAATCAGCGAATAGGCATGGATCATTTCCAGTGCAGAGGCCGTCTTGTCAGTGGCATCCCCGAGGTCCTGGATTGTCGCATTCGATTTGTTATTTGCTGCTAGCGCGGCCGCGTAGACCAGGCAAGGGCGAAAACGCTTACCTCCAGAGAGTAGGGAGTAGCGCATGGCAGAGAGCAAGGTGTTGCTGGGGGGCGCCTTTGGATGTCGAGCAGACGTGTTGCTCAGTGCGCGCTCCAGCGTGTTATTCACACGGCGCTGGCACTGTTCGATAAATGCTTTAAGTTCCAGGGCCATTGCTAGTCATCTTCGACATCCGCTTCTTCAAACGGTGTTTCATGAGTATCGCCTTCCGCATCCTGAGTGAGCAACTGTATTCGCTGTTCGGCTTGCTTGAGAGCTTGCTGGCACTGACGGGTGATTTTGACGCCCTGTTCGAAGGACTTGAGTGATTCGTCCAGACTAAGGTTGCCCTCTTCCAGTGATTCTACAATATCTTCCAGCTGGCCAAGACTTTTCTCGAAATCCAGGTTTTTTTTACGGGTAGCCACAAGGGTTTCCTCGGGTTCTAATAATAGAAGCATTGATGCGCAGTTACCCTAACCGAGGTAATGACCAGGGGTCAATTGCTTTATGATTGCCGCCGCAAATTTCACCGTACGACTTTTCCTACGCAAAAGCAGGGACTTTGTAGGATAGTAGAGGACAGAAATAAGAGGCAGTATTATCGCCATGCTAAGCATTGGGCTCGGAGTAATGCTCCTGGTGGCTTGACTAGGCAAAAGTAAGGCAGTAGCAAATGCTTAGAGATTAAAGTGTTAGGAGAGGAATGATTTACTGCGATGGATCGCTCGGGTCGTAGGGAATGACCGCGATATAATATGGAGGTTTCACCGGCCACGGAAAAATAGGGATTGTTAGGCTGGTAAGACCGCGCGCCTTGGCTGGACAGCGCTTTTAGTTACATACTGACTGTTAGACCCGTTAATGCCCTCTTGTTACTCAAATAAGAGGGCATTTTCTTGCTCTGTTAAAAGGCTTTCTTATTACTTTGGCTAAAGGGCTTCTTATTGCTCTGGTATAGGGGCTTATTCTATTTGTGTCTCTAAGCTTTTCTCGGTTTTGCTTTGGGTTCCGTTCCAATAAGTTTTTCGTCAAAATCTTACACGGTGTCTGTTATGACCTACGCTAAGTTACGGTTTTTTATGAATAGTCTTGGTCGAATGGATTTGTCATGATTACTTACGCAAGGATGCAGTAGAAAGGAATCCTCGGAGCGGTAAGGATACTTAAAGCTTAGTCACTCAG
>JAUUYV010000160.1 GCA_030590275.1 Porticoccaceae bacterium | reverse complement strand
GGCGCCAACTCTGGAATAGGTCTTGAAACTGCACGTGGATTAGCACAGCAGGGTGCCAGGGTAATCATGGTCTGCCGTAACGCAGAAAAAGGCGAAACTGCCCGTCAGGACATTATCACCTCAACGGGTAACCAGCAGGTTGAGGTGTTAATTGCCGACCTGTGCTCTCTGGTTGCCGTGCGTGAATTGGCCGCAGAGATTAATAACCGATATCAACAACTCCATGTTCTCATTCACAATGCAGGCTTAATGTCTAAGCAGCGGGAAGTATCGGTAGACGGGTTTGAGCGGCAATTTGCAGTGCATTACCTGGCCGTGTTCCTGTTGACCGACTTGTTGCTGGATTTACTTAAAGCTAGTGCACCGTCGAGGATTATTCATGTGGCATCGAGGATGCACAAGATGGGTCGGATCAATTTTGATGATCTTCAGTCTGAAAAGAAATTCGGTAGCTATAGTGTCTATGGCCAATCCAAACTAGCAATGATTCATTACACTTATGATCTTGCCGAGAGATTGAAGGGCTGCGGTGTGACCGTCAATGCCTTACATCCCGGTGCGGTAGCAACCAATATCGGCTTCCCTGGCTGGATGAATATATTTCTCGCCACGCCAGAGAAGGGGGCGCGTACAACGCTCTATCTAGCCACATCTCCTGAGGTAGAAGACGTGAGCGGAAAATATTTTATTAACTGTAAGCCAGCGAAAAGCTCTAAAAGTTCCTACGATAGAGAGCAGGGTAAGCGCCTATGGGAGATCACCGAGCAATTGTGTGCGCTACCCGCGTAGTGGCATATGTGCAGTAGCGATATGTCCAGAAGCCTTTTTTGCAAAAGGATAGTTAATATTGTGGTCAAGAGGGCTTTGATGGGTAGGGAGCCATTAACAGTAGAGACCAGTAGTAGGGCCCAGTCGTAGGGAAAGACTGCTGTCTCTAAAACGTCGCGTTAAAGGCACCTCCGTCCAGCAGGATATTTTGTCCACTCATATAGCCGCTCATGGCGCTGCATAAAAAGGCACAGGCGGCACCAAATTCATCGGGTTCACCCATACGCCCTGCGGGGCTAGTTGCATAGAATTGCTGCTCATAGTCCTCCGGACTCATGTTTTCCTGGCCAGCCCGATAGGCCAGATACCCTCTGCCTCGATCCGTCGCAAAAATACCAGGTAGCAAGTTGTTGATGGTGACATTATCCCGAACGTGTTCTCTGGCCACACCAGCGACCCAGCCGGTCAAACCAGTGCGCGCGCCATTAGATAAACCGAGGCCGGACATGGGAGACTTAACAGCAATGCTGGTGATATTAACAATGCGGCCAAAGCCCCTTTCAGCCATGCCGTCGAAGGTTCGGCGAATCATCTCAATGGATGAATACATGTTGTTGTTTATAGCGTCGAACCATTCTTTTTGGCGCCAGTCGCGAAAATCGCCCGGCGGAGGTCCGCCCGCATTGTTAATTAATATATCCGGTGAAGGGCAGGCTTCGAGCACCGCATTGCGACCCTCGTCGCTGGTGATGTCGCCAATGACAGCGGTCATTTTTGCCGTGCTTAACTTACTGAGTTCTTCTACCGCAAGTCGTAATGGCTCAGGTGTTCGAGCGATGACCGTAATATTGACGCTTTCGCAAGCCAGCGCGCGGGCGCAGGCCAGGCCCAAACCCTGGCTGCCGCCGCAAACAATAGCGTGCTTTCCAGTAATACCCAGGTCCATGATTTCACCTCTAGAACAAGTTAATAATCGCGTTAAAAAAATATATCGAGTCGTAATTTGTATTCCCGATTAAGCTCCTTAGTTAAATAGAGTAGTTAAATGGCCTGGGTTCTTAGTGTTGGTAGAAGATTTAGCGTTAGGAAAAATTCTAATCAATCGAACCTGGTTTTATTGGTTTTCGGAATTAGCCCTGTAATTTTATTGTTTCAATAAAACCTGGGTTGGGAGCTATTCCTCTAAGATCTATAGTTGCTGGGTTTCCTATGTTCAGGTTTTTAAATTTTGTTTCTATAGTCAGGGCAGAATCCATTGAAAGAAATGAGGCACCAATAATTACCCAGGTAGTTTTTTTGGAGGATAATTTGTAAATGTGAGCGATAAACTCAGGGAAATCTTGCCTTAGTCTTGCTACAAATATGTGGGCGTCCTCTTCTCCTGGAAATGCTTCTAGTATGACGGCGAAAGAATTATTTTCTGTAAATTGTTGAGGAGGGCTTGAATGGAAATTGAAAATGCCTGGAGGTTTTTCTGGAACTGTTCCAAGGCTTATTTCTAAAGCTGTTTCTGGAATTGCTTTTGGGGTTTTATATCGAACCGTCTTTACAGCTTCTTTTGTGCTTGTTTCTGGAGTCATTCTTGATGCTGTCTTCCGGACTGGGGGCGGATTTTTGGCTGTTTTGGAAACTGTCGTTGGCTGTACCTTAGAAGACTTCACCTTAGAGTTGACTATCGTAGGTGCGCAGGTCCAGCCTCCTTTGCTAATGTTTGAGATAATGGATTTTTCTATTCTTTCGCATTCCCCTATTGTTCTTTTGTATGTTGCTATCATTGTATTTTTTTTATTCTTTGCATAATACACACTACAGGGCACTGTGCCTTGAGATTTTAAATAGTTGACCTCAATCACCCGTGGATTTGGATCAGATTTGTGATTGCATACGGTATGGCTTATGACCGCGCCAAAGGCAGTTTGTGTGGTGCTGAGGATGGCCAAAATACAAGCTAAGGCGCAAATAGCAGATAGTTTGTAAAACCTTAAAGATAAGTTAATCATAGTGCTTTGCCTAACGGGATCTAGTGTTGACCAATAATATGGCTAGACTATTTTAAAAGGTTGTGGGAACACAACACTTAATTATTCTTCGATTTAAAGGGTAGTGTCTCGTGAGCTCTGGTTCAAACCAGGAAACTGTAGTTCTGCCGGGTGTTGCTGTTTCCCGAGTTTAATAGCTGGTAAGGCCTAAAGGAACCCAGTGTGGCTCTTATTACATCGCTTCCATCGTTTCTATTCCCAATAACTCCAGTCCCTGGGTCAGGGTCTTTCCGGTAAGCTCGCACATGGCCAATCTGCTGTCTCGAGTGCTTTGCTCAATACCCTCTTTCAGTATCGGACAGTGTTCATAAAATGCCATAAAGGCGCTGGCAAGTTCATGGAGGTAATTGCATAAGATGTGTGGGTAGGCTTCTCTGGCGACCTGCGTTAGCGTGTCGCTAAAGCCCAGTATTTGCAGGGCGAGTCTTTTTTCCGCTTCGTCGGTAACCCGAATCGGGCTGCTAGCATCACTCCCTGCCATACCCGCTTTTCGAAAAATGCTCTGGATGCGAGTGTAGGCATATTGAAGGTAGGGTGCTGTGTTACCTTCAAAGCTAAGCATGCTATCCCAGTCGAATATATAGTCATGGGAGCGGGTTTTGCTCAGGTCGGCGTATTTTACTGCTCCAATACCCACTTTGCGGGCTATTTCGGCGCGATCACCGGCATCTAAGGCCGGATTCTTATCGCTGACAAGTTGTTCGGCTCGATTTACTGCTTCGCTTAGAAGGTCGGCAAGCTTAACGGTACCGCCACTGCGAGTTTTAAAGGGTTTGCCATCGCTACCCATCATGGTGCCGAAGGCGTGATGTTCGAGTGAGATATTATCGTCCACAAAACCGGCTTTACGGGCCACGGTAAAGACCTGTTTCATATGCAGGACTTGTCGGATGTCGATAAAATAAAGCACGCGATCAGCCTTGAGTTGTCCATGGCGATAACGTAATGCCGCCAGATCTGTGGTGGCATAGAGATAGCCGCCGTCGGATTTGCGTACAATTACGGGGCTGGGTTTGCCCTTTTTATCTGCCAATTCGTCGAGAAAGACTACCAGTGCGCCCTGATCTTCACGGGCCAGGCCCTGTTGGAGCAGGGCGTCGATAATGGCTTCGAGGTCATCGTTGTAAGCACTTTCGGGGCGGATATCCTGATGGCGCAGGCTTACGTTCAGTTGCTGGTAAATGCTTTCGCTATGGGCAACTGAAGTATCGATAAACTGTTGCCAAAGCGTGAGGCAGTGGGGGTCACCCGATTGCAGTTTAACGACGTAACTACGGGCAGTATCGGCAAAGCCTGGGTCGGCATCAAAGTGACTTTTAGCCTGCTGATAAAAGCTTTCTAAATCAGCCAGAGCGAGATTGGTCTGTTCGCTTTCCTGCAGCTGGATTTCCAGTTCTGCAATGAGCATGCCGAACTGGGTGCCCCAGTCCCCCATATGATTTTGGCGGATGACTGTATCGCCCCGGTATTCCAGCACGCGGACTACGGCATCGCCAATGATGGAGCTACGCAGATGGCCGACGTGCATTTCCTTGGCGAGATTTGGTGAGGAGTAATCGACGACTACTGTTTTGGGGGTTTCGGTTTTTTCGATCCCGAGCTGCTTGCCCGCACTCAGATCGATCAGGGCTTTGCCAAGAAAATCGTTGGCCAGATGGATATTAATAAAACCTGGCCCGGCGATTTCAATGGTAGTGGCGATATCCGTCAGCTCCAGTTTGTCGACCACCGCCTGGGCAAGCTCACGCGGATTAGTTTTTGCGGCCTTGGCGGCAGCAAGCATGCCGTTGGCCTGAAAATCGCCAAATTCGGGTCGGGAACTTTTGGCGAGATGCGGGCCGAAGCTGGTATCTATGCCGACAGCGGTCATAGCGGCGCGCAGGCGCAGGTTAAGTAGGTCGCGGATGGTCATGATGAGAGTGCGTGACTGAAACGGGGCATTCTAGCCTTCATCCGTATGATTGCAATGCTTTGTGCGAGGAACTCAGGGCCAGGCTTGATGATTCGGGTCGATGCGGGGATTTGGGGCCTATTGCTGCTGCTGTGTATAATCCCGCGCTATTTGAATAGTTTATGTGTCTGGCGAGCTTAGGACAAAATCATTATGGGAACATCGCTTATTGAGCAGGGTGTTAGCCTCATGCTTTATGGAATGGGCGTGGTGTTTGTATTTTTGACGGTGCTGGTTTTATCGGTGATGGCAATGTCCGCACTACTAGGTCGATTCTTTCCCGGGTCGGTAAGTGAACAAACGGGCCTTGCGTCTACCGGTGAGTCAGTCAACATGTTGACCAGGGAGCCAGACCCAACATTAAGAAAAGTAGTACAGGCCGCGATTAATGAGCATCGTCGCGGATAAAGATGTAGCGGTTAAAGATAAGGCATAAACAGCTTGTCATAGTACGTCACTGGTTAGGAAAAAGAGTCATTTATGGTTGAGCAAAAAACTCCTCTGGGTATTACTGATGTGGTACTTCGTGATGCCCATCAGTCGCTATTTGCTACACGCATGCGCATCGATGACATGTTGCCAATTGCGGAGAAGCTGGATCAGGTGGGTTTCTGGTCGTTGGAGTCCTGGGGT
>JAUUYV010000058.1 GCA_030590275.1 Porticoccaceae bacterium | reverse complement strand
TAGCCTGAAATTGCAATTTCAGGCTGCCCCCTTACACTGCCAATCCTATGGACATCACCGATAAGCTTAAGGCTCTAATTGCCAACAATTCCATTAGTAGCGTCAACCCTGCAATCGACCAGGGAAATCGTCAGCTTATCGACCTGCTCGCCAACTGGTTTGAGCCCCTGGGCTTCGAAGTGGAAATAATCCCCCTAGCCGATCCGCGCAAAGCTAATTTGATTGCAACATTAGGTAGTGGTTCGGGCGGTCTGGTTCTTGCGGGCCATACTGATACCGTGCCCTGCGAGGAACAGCTCTGGCAGCAAAATCCCTTTGCCCTGCGCGAAACCGATGACCGTTACTATGGTCTTGGGATTTGTGACATGAAAAGTTTTTTTGCCATGGTGCTCGCTGCAGTACAAACATTCAGCGATAAAGAACCGACTAAGCCATTGATTATATTGGCAACGGCAGATGAAGAGTCGTCTATGGCAGGAGCTAAGGCCCTGGTGGAAAGTGGTAAACCCAGTGCACGCTATGCCCTGATCGGCGAGCCCTCGGGTATGCGACCCATCACCAGTCATAAGGGCATCATGGTGGAAAAACTCAGGATTGTGGGCAGGTCTGGTCATTCCAGTAATCCGGCGCTTGGCCAGGGCACTATGCCGACCCTGCATCGAGTCCTGGGAGAGCTGCTGAGCTTGCAACAAGAGTTAAAAGAGCGTTATAAAAACCCACTCTTTGCGGTCGATTATCCAACCCTCAACCTGGGTTGTATTAATGCTGGCGACAATCCCAACCGCATTTGCGGTTATAGCGACCTGGGTTTTGAAATCCGTCCCTTGCCAGGCATGGATCTGGACGCCCTGAAAACTGAGCTAGAGGCTCGATTATTGCCGCTGGGCAAATCCGGAGGTGTGTCCGTCACCATGGAGCATTTGCTGGTACCGCCTTACGAAGCTGATACCAACTCCGAACTGGTCGCTCGGTGCGAAAAACTCACTGGTTATCGTCGTGAATCCGTTGCTTTTGCGACCGAAGCACCTTATTTGCAGCAATTAGGTATGGATGTTCTGGTCATGGGTCCGGGGGATATCGATCAGGCCCATCAACCTAACGAATATTTGGAGCGAAAGCGTATCGACCCCATGATTCGTATTCTCGAACAGCTAATTGCCCACTACTGTTTTTCTCAATAAACATCGACAATAAATGCTAAAAATTGCGCTATTTTATCGATCCCGCCTGTTTGTAGCGGTTTACCGGGCATAAAGCCCAGATCAACAACTTGGCAACTGCTGACGTGAGTTTCCCTGATATAATTCCTTCCGAATTAACATAAACGAGCCTGGATAAAACGATAACGAGTATCGGCTGGAAATTATTGTGAGTGATTACGTGAAGTTTTTTCGAGATACCTCACCCTATGTGGATAGACATCGGGGTGAGACCTTCGTTGTCTTGCTTGATGGTGAGGGCATCGTTCACGAAAATTTTAAAGCCATCCTGGGTGACCTGGCGCTAATCAATCGTCTCGGTGTCCGTGTGGTGCTTGTGCACGGTGCCAAGGCTCAGGTTGAACAGCAATTGCTTCAACGAAATATCGATTCCTGTTTCGAGAGCAACATCCGGGTGACCGACGATGATGCCATGGCCTGTGTGCTGAATGCCGTAGGCAGTACTCGTATTGCCATCGAGGCAATTCTGTCGATGAGCCCAGGCAATTCCGCCGGAGAAGCCTCAAAAAACGTCCCGAAACAAGATGGACATAAGCAGGTTAGCAGCGGCAACTTTATAACGGCGAAACCCGTGGGTATTCGCAAGGGTGTGGATTTTCGCCATAGCGGCGAAGTGCGCAAAATTCATCGCGAGAGCATTCAACGCTTGCTAGATGATGGCGATATCGTGCTGGCTTCTCCCGTGGGTTACTCACCCACGGGAGAAGTGTTTAATCTATCCTGCGAGGATGTTGCCACCCAGATCGCGATCACCTTAAAGGCGCAAAAACTGATAATTCTCGGTGCCGAAGCGGGTGTTGCAGATGCCAATGGGGAATTGCAAAAAGCTATTTCTTTGCCCGATATCCAGCAATGGCAAAATCAGCTCAGTGATAAGCCTGGCTTAGCGGCAGCAGTCCAGGCCGCTTACCATGCCTGTATGAACGGTGTAGACCGTTGTCATCTGGTTAGTTTTGTCGAAGACGGTTCTTTGCTTACCGAGCTATTTACCCGGGATGGCTGCGGTACGCTGATACTAAAAGACGGTAACGAAGTTATTCGTCAGGCCACCATTGACGACGTCGGTGGCATTCTTAATCTGATTCAACCGCTAGAAGAAAGCGGTGTGCTGGTTAAACGTTCAAGGGAACTGTTAGAAACTGAAATCTCTCGGTTTTATGTCACCGTACATTCAGAAGGTATGGTGATTGGCTGTGCGGCGCTTTATCCATTTAAGGAGATGACAGGGGAGACCAAAACCGAGATCAGTGCGGCGGAACTAGCCTGTGTCGTTACGCACCCTGATTTTTGTAATCAGGGTCTGGCGACACGTTTACTGGCTTACGTAGAAAACAAAGCCAAAACAGAGTTTGGCCTGCAACATTTGTTTGTGCTGACCACACAGGCGGCTCACTGGTTTCAGGAAAACGGTTTTACACCATCAAGCCTGAAAGCCCTGCCTGCGGAAAAAGCGGTTCTGTATAACTTTCAGCGCAACTCTAAAATCTTTGCCAAAGCGCTATAAATTGCCAAAGCGTTATAAGAAATTTTACGGCAGACCAGGATATAGGGAAGAGTTTTGTCTCCAATAATTCCTGGTCTGCAGTTGTCTTTCTTAACTGGAACGTCGGCAACCAGCGCTTAGGCTTTTTTGTCAAAATAACGGATTGACGGGGGTTGTGTCACCCAGCCACCCAGGGCATCCAGTGCACCGGTTTCACCACGCCAGGCAAAATATTTCTCGTAAGCTTCACGCGATTCCCATTTTTCAATGGCAACAATAGTGGTGGGGTCATCCTGATCCTGATGGGCGTAAACCTCGATGCAGCCCTCGTAGTTACGGGTTTCGGGGAGCATTGCCCCAAGCCCAGCCAGGGTATCGTCTACGCATTCGGGTTTGACTTTAAGCTCCAGGAGTACGGTGCAAGCCATGATGTTTCTCCTTTTTATGGTTCGTGTTTTGTTGTTAGTAGTTTGATTCTTATTGTTTATCAGGCAGCCTGATTTAATTAAAGACTGTCTGAGTAAGCGTTAATACGCTTGCGGATCATAGGCCACAGGGTTCGGCTTGCCAAGCACGCTCAGGCTGCT
This sequence comes from Porticoccaceae bacterium, assembly GCA_030590275.1. The sequence continues at coordinate 4,881 of JAUUYV010000058.1, read as the reverse complement.
TCCTGTTTCCCAGATACGCTTAAGCTATTTTCGCCACGCCCCAATAATTGTAAGCAAAGAGTTTGGGGGTGGATGGCAGGTACATGGTGTCCATGGTTTCAATGCCGAAACCACCTTCGCGCAGCAGTTCGGGAATAGGCCGGTTCAGATGACACCCTCCCGCAAATTTTTTCCAGGCCGGGTTAATGCGATCCTGCCATTTTTTGATATTTTTATCGGGGGCTCTACCATGTTCGGTAAATATCAGTCGGCCACCCGGCTTCAGCACACGGCGCATTTGCCGCAATGCCACATCCCATTCGGGGATGGTGCATAAGGTATAAGTCAGTAGGACGGTATCGACACTGTTGTCATCCAGAGGGATTTCTTCACCGGGCAGATCAAGTAATTTAACTTCTAAATCAGACTTTTCGATATTGGGCTGGGCCTTGTCACGCATTGCCTCAGAGGGTTCCAGGCCCCAGATAAACTCCACTTTATCCCGGTCGTAATAAGGTAAGTTAAGTGCGCTACCCATGCCAACTTCTAGCACTCGGCCTTCGCACAGCGGAACCACTTTTTCCCGCTGTTTTAAAATAGGCCGGCTACCACAGGCAAAATTGATAAATCGGGCTAAAAACACCTTTTCATATAGGCTCATATTATTTCCAGTTTTAACTGTGTTGCTTCTGGTTACGCAACAAGTCGCCAGATAAAGCCAGCGAATAAAATTCCAAAACCACCAATTTCAGCAATGATTAAGGCCGTCATCAAGATTTTTATAGTACCCCGATTGGGCGCATCACGGAACTGATTGTCGGTTTCGTTCTTGAGACCCAGTTGGACATATAGCAAAATCGCAAGGCCAAAGAAAAACAGTGGGGCGATGGTCGCCAGTAAATTAACCAGAGGAGAAAAAGCGCTTAAAGCCGCGAATACCGCGATTAACAGAGCGGCATAGGCGTATAGTAAGGCCGCTCGATGAGCAATATTTACGTAGTAGGGAGCCTCACTCTTTTCGTTTCCCATGATGGAAGTGTATTTCCATACCCCGGTCAGTAGCCCGGTCATGAAAAAGACACCGGCCGCAATCAGGGCCACGATCGCAGCAGTGCTGTTTAGTATGTCATCCATATTTCGCTCCAATTACCAGCTCTAAGTTTAACCATACCATTGTCTATCGACTTTAAACGGTTAACTCGGCAATCAAGCTTGTCAGCCTAATAGAAAACCGGCCTGCTGGCCGTTAACAAGCCAGGTCCGGTTCTGGTATTCTCACCCACCAGAATTTTTAACCTGCAGCTGTAGGGCTACCAGGCATTATTGCCAGAACATCATAGGGGATCACTATGCCGACTTATCGCTCCCATACCACCACCAAAGGCCGCAATATGGCTGGAGCCCGCTCGCTATGGCGTGCCACGGGCATGAAAGATGATGATTTCGATAAGCCCATTATTGCCGTCGCTAACTCCTTCACTCAGTTTGTGCCCGGCCATGTTCATTTGAAAGATATGGGCCAACTGGTGATCGGCGAAATCGAAAAAGCCGGGGGAGTGGGTAAAGAGTTCAACACCATTGCTGTGGATGACGGTATTGCCATGGGCCACGACGGCATGCTTTATTCCTTACCTTCACGGGACATTATTGCTGATTCCGTGGAGTATATGACCAACGCCCACTGCGCCGATGCCTTGGTGTGTATCTCCAACTGCGACAAAATCACCCCCGGCATGCTGATGGCAGCACTGCGTTTAAATATCCCCACTGTTTTTGTGTCGGGTGGGCCGATGGAGGCGGGTAAAACTAAACTTGCCGACACCAAGCTCGATCTGGTCGATGCAATGGTTATTGCTGTAGACGACAGCGCCAGCGATGAGCTAGTAGATGAATACGAGCGCTCAGCCTGTCCTACCTGTGGCTCCTGCTCTGGTATGTTCACGGCTAATTCCATGAATTGCCTGACCGAGGCACTAGGTTTGTCGCTGCCCGGAAACGGCTCGATGCTTGCGACTCATGCCGACCGGGAGCAATTGTTTTTGCAGGCGGGTCGTTTGATTGTCGAAATTACCAGGCAGCATTACGATAACGACGACTACCATGTATTGCCTCGTTCCATTGCTAGTTTTGAAGCGTTTGAAAATGCCATGAGCCTCGACATTGCTATGGGTGGTTCTACCAATACTATTCTGCACCTGCTAGCGGCGGCACAGGAAGCCGAGATTGATTTTACTTTGGCCGACATCGATCGTCTTTCCCATAAAGTGCCGCAACTGTGCAAGGTTGCTCCAAGTACACCGCTTTATCATATGGAAGATGTGCATAGAGCCGGCGGTGTACTTAGTATTTTGGGTGAACTGGATCGAGCCGGTCTGCTACACACTGACTCGCCCACCATTTATGCCAGTAGCCTGAAAGACGCGCTGGAAGATTGGGATCTCAAGCGCCAGCCCTCAGCCGAGGTGGTTAATTTTTTCCAGGCCGGCCCGGCTGGAATCCCAACCCAAACCGCTTTTAGCCAGTTTACCCGCTGGCCCAGCGTCGACGACGACAGGGCTAATGGTTGCATCCGCAGCCTGGAACATGCCTACAGTCAGGACGGTGGACTCGCCGTGCTTTACGGCAATATTGCTGAAGATGGCTGCGTGGTAAAAACGGCGGGTGTCGATGAATCTGTTCTGGTGTTCGAAGGCCCCGCCTATATATGTGAAAGTCAGGACACCGCGGTGGAAGACATTCTCGCCGATAAGATTAAGCCCGGTGATGTGGTGGTGATTCGCTACGAGGGCCCCAAAGGTGGGCCGGGCATGCAGGAAATGCTCTATCCCACCAGCTACCTGAAATCGAAAGGTTTGGGTAAAGCCTGTGCCTTGATCACCGATGGCCGTTTCTCCGGTGGTACTTCTGGTTTATCTATTGGCCACTGCTCACCCGAAGCGGCGTCCGGCGGCGCTATTGGCCTGATAGAACCTGGAGATGTAATTCGCATCGACATTCCAAACCGTAGTATTGATGTGCAACTCAGTGAGGAAGAACTCGCCACTCGGCGCAGCAAACGCGATCAGATCGGTTGGCACCCGGCGGAAAAACGTCCGCGCAAAGTCACTGCTGCGCTCAAAGCTTACGCGTTGCTGGCCACTAGTGCCGACAAAGGCGCTGTGCGGGATTTATCGCAGTTGTAACTCAGCTTAACCTGGCACTTTAAAACAGCTGGCACCTTAAAAAATGAGCCTGGGCAAACGTAAACTGGGAGACACCATCCAGATTGATCTCACACCAATGCTGGATGTGGTGTTTATCCTGCTCATTTTTTTTATCGTCACCGCTGCATTTATCGATGAAGTCGGGCTTGAATTTCAACAGGCTCCCGTTGCAAGCGGCCCGTCGATGGAGGACCAGCGGGACATCGTCTTTCATGTCGCCGCCAACAACGATATTTTGCTCGATGGCCGGCGCGTGGATATACGCTCAGTGCGGGCTAATGTCGAGCGACTGCGCGCCGCCAACCCAACAGCAAAAGTGATTATTCACGCCCAGGCCGGGGCCAGAACCGCTACCTATGTGCGTATTGCAGATCAGGCGCGGGAAGCGGGCATTGAGGATGTGGTTTTGGTGCCTTCATTAACAGGCAAAAACTTGTGAGCAAGGACAGCTAACGGCCAAAATCACCGGAACAGCGAACATGCCGTGCGCGCGCCGTGTTTCTGAGTTTCTCAGGATATAAGGGCTGTTGAGCTAATCAGGCTTCAAAAAATATAAATCAGGCTTGCCTTGCGCCAGTTTCGCTTAGAAAAAGCATGTCTGAATTGGGCTGATACGACAATTGGGCATTAAAAGTTTAACTGGTTCAAAACTTCAGCTAATTCTATGTTGATCTTATCGTATTAGCTCGTTTGCTAAAGTAATATGTTTAAAATCAATGAATCAACATGTTGTCATTAGGGTTACCAGACATTCAAAATGGCTAAAGCGAGAACCATTGCGGGAAAAATAACACGATTTGTGGTTGCCATAATAATTCTTATTATTAGTCTGGCCGGCTACTATATTTTACAAAACGAGTATCGTGGCTCGAGGCAGCAATATGTAGACGAATACAAAAGACTTGTTGCTAACGTTAATCTCCAGTTTCAGCCCGCCATTCATTATCGGGATGATGGCGCTCTTAATACGCTTATTAATGCTTTTTTTAGTCATGAGTCCCTTCGTTATGTAACCGTTTACGATGCCAATTTGAATCCAATTGCTAGCCGTCATGTTAATGATATAGGTGGCCAGCCCGAATTGCTCAGCTTAAGGGAGGGATTAGATTTATTTGATCAAAGTCTTACTTATCGAGTCGATTCGGATATGGGCGAAAGTGTTACTGATCTAACATTCCCTGTTGTATCAAAAGTAAGTCCGCTGAATACAAAAATAGATCCAGTTACGTTTGCAAAGCGCTTGATCAACCCCAGCGATGATAGTAGTAGACATCTTATGGGTTATATTCATTTAGGGATTAGCGAGGCAAGCTTTGTAAAGAAATTTGAGGGAATCTTGCTATATGTCGGCGTCGGTGGCTTGATCCTAATCCTGGTAATCTTCGTGTCTATTTCGCTCATGACCCGGTGTGTCACGGCACCGATAAACAAACTAGTGAAGTTCGCCGGTGATATTTCTCTTGGTAGGCTGGATACTATTTCGATAAAGGGTCCTGCTGAAGTACAGCAACTATCCTCTAGTTTAAACACAATCATCGAAAGTCTGGCGACACATAAAGTTGATCTGGATGTCGATAACCGATTGTTGAGTCTGAAGGTAGATGAGAGAACAGTAGAGCTTTCAACCCGGAATAAGGAGCTTAACCAGGCGATTGCGGAGGTTACTCTTGCGAAAGACAGGCTGCGACAGCTAGCCTAT
>JAUUYV010000166.1 GCA_030590275.1 Porticoccaceae bacterium | reverse complement strand
CGTTGCCAACAAGTTCGCAGAAAATTTGCGATATGAGTATCCTGGATTTCAGCTCACCGACGTTCCCGCCAGGTTGTGACTAACTACTCTCGGGAGCTGTCGATCATTCGAAGGACGGTCTTTTCAGTCAGTAGTTGAGGCAAAATACGAGCTTCTCCACCTGCCGGGAAAAACAGATAGAGGGGAACACCGTTGCGCCCAAACTTACCAAGCAGGTGAGTGATCTCGGGGTTGCGATTGGTCCAGTCGCCTTTCAGATAATAAATGTTGTTGTCTTGTAATGCTTTCTTGAATCGTTTTGAATTGAGGGCTAGTTTTTCGTTTGCGAGGCAAGTGATACACCAGTCTGCAGTTAAGTTAATAAATACCGCCTGCTTGTTATAACGCAACTCTTCCAGACGGGTTTTTGTGTAAGGCTCCCAAATAGTGTCAGTAGGCTCGGTAGTGCTACCCATAAGCAGTGGCAAACTTAGCCCTGTAGCAAATAACAAGCTTGCAATGGTTTTTCCTGGTAGCGCAAGACTACGAGCAAACAACCAGATAGCCAGTGCCAATAATAGAAGGCCCAGGGCGACGGTGCTTGCGTGACTTACATCTGTTTGCCGCCCTAGTACCCACAATAACCAGATCACACTGGCGTAAAGTGGGAAGGCTAAGAATTGTCTGAAAGTTTCCATCCAGGGGCCTGGTGATGGCAGGTTTTCAGCTAGTTTTGGCATCCAGGTCAATAATAGAAACGGAGAAGCCATACCGAGACCAAGCGCTCCGAAAACGAACAACGCAGTCGTTGCCGGCTGAGTAATTGCGACACCGAGAGCGGTTCCCATAAATGGGGCAGTGCAGGGGCTGGCGACAATAGTGGCGAGAACACCAGTCATAAACGATGCCCCGAGCCCACTGCCAGCGGTGCTAGCTTGCCCCAGATTCATAAGGCGAGTTCCCAGAGTAAATTGGCCGTTGAAACTCTGAGCCATTAAAAAAAACAGGTAGGCCAATGCGGTAATCATTATTGGGGATTGCAGCTGAAACCCCCATCCAATGGCACTACCTGCTTGGCGAAGCACAAGCAGTATCCCTGCAATAGCCACAAAAGATAAACCACTCCAGCAGCATAGGCAAGACCATGACTATGCTTGTCGTGCTCACCGAGGTGGGCTGAGGTCAGCCCCAGAATTTTGATGGACAAAACCGGGAATACACAAGGCATTAAATTTAATATCAGGCCGCCGAGTAAAGCTGAACCAATGAGCACCCAAAGACCAGGTTGCCCCATTTCAATTTGAGTATCGCCCGTCTTATTAGTAGAGCTGATCGGCGCGGTATTCGACGGCTTTGTGGGCTTAACAAGAGGAGGATCTATTTCGTGGGCTATTTTGGCATTGAAGTCGACCGACACATATTGGGTGCGCGGCGGATAGCACAACCCTGCGTCGGCACAACCCTGGGACGTAATAGCAAGCACGCTATTTGAACCTGTTGATGCGTGATCTCGGGAGCTCGTTGACAAGGTGACCTGCGTTCGATCGTAGTATACCTCGAGGTTTTTTTCGTAGTACTCATCATAGATGAGCTGGCCCGGCTCGAATGTTTGTTTCCAGGTATTTGTGGTTCCCTGTTCGGCCCGAACAAGAAATTTGTCTTTATAGAGGTAGTAGCCGGGAGCGATAGTCCAGTTGAGTCGAACCATTTTCCCCTCTATTAAAGGGGTAAACCGGTAAGCCTTTTCAACGGGTAAAAACTCGTCCTGGTTCAAAAGCACATTCGAGCTTAAGTTTGACGGGCTAGAATTTGAAAAATCGGAAGGCGGCGAACTTTCTAAGGTAAAACCTGGATGCGCCAAGGTTAACAATATAATTGTCGTCGTCAGCTTACTGGCAGCTCGAAGGATCGAATTCTCAACGATGAAGGAAATAGCTGCCGAGCGGTCGGCGATATCATGAGCAAGCCGGGCGATGGATTGTATGAGAGTGATGATGTGATTCATAAGTATGTTCGCCAAACAGGAGAGGCAAGCGGTAAGAGGGTCGGCACCTGACCCACCGAAAAATTATGCCCAATGATGTTTTGAGGTATATACCCACTTAAAAATAAAAAAATATTGATGGTCAAGACATTTATTTGACAGTTGAATTGTGGTTTTAGTTTCACCGATTGGTTCCAAGAAAAGCTATTGTCGCGTATTCTTCTCAAAAGTTCAGCCTATAAGATCAAACACACTGAAACTGCGCCACAGTCTGGTTTGGCTGTTGTGACAGGCATCGTTAAAACGGAAATATACGTTCCACATTTGAGGCAATTATGGCAATTCAGGATTGGAAAAATAAATTACCCGGTCAGCAACAGGGGTCGTTGTTAAAAAAAACGGATAAACCGGTCCGGCGGCGTACGGTGCAGGGCCTGGCTGTCTTGTTGGCTGTTTTTTTTGCATTTTCCTGGTATTGGTCGAGGGAGCCGGACTTAATGCCATTGTCTCTCAGTGGGCTAACTCGTAGTGAACAAGCTAAAACGGTTGAAGTATCGCAGGGCAGGCCTGTTGTCGGCGTGCTAACTACAATTACTATGATAGATGTGGTCGAGGCCCTGTTGGAAAAACCTGGCGGCTATTTAAGTAACGACATGTTCCCTCCCGGCGTAGTGCTCGACAATATCCCAAAGTGGGAATACGGCGTCATCATTCAGGTGCGCGATCTAAGTAAAGCGATGCGCGACAACTTTAGTCGATCCCAGTCACAGTCTACTGAAGACTCTGATCTGGCGCTCGCCGAACCGCGATTTAATTTTGATCACGCTCAGTGGATTTTGCCAAGTACACAGTCTGAGTACAGAGAGGGCCTGGAGTATCTGTATAGTTATCGCAATCGTCTGCGAGACCACGATGAACTGGATGCTCAATTTTTTGCCCGTGCCGACAACCTGGTCCTGTGGTTGCGCACCGTGCAAAGTCGTTTGGGTAGTTTGTCTCAGCGTCTGGGGGCTAGTGTCGGACAAAAACGGATAAATACCGACCTGGCAGGTGACCCGGCAGCGGTGCAAGCTACGCCAAAACCTAAAGAGTTAGAGATTAAAACCTCCTGGTGGGAGCTGGACGATGTGTTTTATGAGGCAAGGGGTAGTACCTGGGCTCTGGTGCATTTCCTGAAAGCAGCCGAAGTTGATTTTGGAGCCGTGTTGAAAAATAAAAATGCCCAGATCAGCCTGCGTCAGATAATCCGAGAACTGGAGGCAACCCAGACACCTCTATTTTCACCGATGATTCTAAACGGCAGTGGCTTTGGCTTTATATCCAACCATTCTTTGACAATGGCTTCCTACATTAGCCGGGCTAATGCGGCATTAATTGACCTGGAGGAGCTATTGGAAAAGGGGTGATCGTGAAAGCGTGAAGAGGTCGATGCTTGTTTTGTGAGAAGGTTCCTGAAACTCAATGGGTTAGCTATTTGATCTAATGTAAAATGATGGCCTCCACGGCTAACTGGTATTAGCAGTAAATAGTATGACTAACCCCGGAACAAGGTAATGGATGCTACCTTATTAGCCTCTGATAGTCCGCCGCACAACACTGATGATGGTTTAAGCCTGGCATCGCTTATTTTAAATCATCAACATACCGGAATTGCAGTAGTTAACCACTGCGGCGAGGTTATTTATTGGAATAATTGGGTCGTAGAGTGGACTGGTATCGGGGTTGATCAAGCTCTGGGCAAAAGACTGGAAGCGTTATTTTCCTCGGTAAATAGTACTGAACTCCCCAGAGCCATTGCCTCTGTCATTAAGAAAGACAAAAATATTATATGGTCTCGAGATACGGTTTCCACCAAAATCGAGATGATAGAGGCTATTACCGCCCGGCCTGATCATATATTGTCCCTATATAGCATTGCCTTATCTCCGATCGTCTTATCCGGAGGCTCCGGTTGTTTGCTGGAGTTTACCGCCGTACCAGCTAAACCCTCATTGCGAAAGAACACGCGATCAACCTTAGCCTTGCATTCTCTAGAATCATCCGTGGCTGATGGCGTCAAAAAAGATACCAGGCCTCGGCGCAAGCGCACCGAGGCTGAGAGCAAAACGACCCAGCATCTGCTAGAACATCATCTGGTGGATAACAATGCTGGTGGTGTTGTTGTTGTCGATCGCTTTGGTGCTATTCAGGAGGTTGATAGTCGCTTTGAAGGTTTGAGCGCTTTCACCACGGAAGAGCTGAGACATAAGCCTTTGCGCTTGTTGTTCCCCGCCATGCCCACGGGTTCAGAGGCAGGAGTTCAACAGTTTTTTGAGCAATATAGTCGTCGTGATCAGTTGGTAGAGGCCGTCTCCGCAGAGGGCGATACCCTTAAACTTCATGTCTCTGTTTATCCTGCAGAAGAGGGGAGTGATGGCTATGTGCTGGTTTGTAGGGATAAAACTCAGGAGCTTCGGAAAGAAAATACACTATCGCGTCAACGGGAACTATTTGAGGTGCTATACAACGAAGTGGCCGACGGAATTGCCCTGATAGATACGCAAGGCATCATCGAGGGTATCAACCCTGTCGGTCTTGAAATGCTTGGCCTGCATAATAAGGAATTAGTTAACCAGCCTGCGGATGAGCTGATTCAACTGCTTGATGGTAAGGGCGTTGTTATCAGGGCGGTGTCCGAATGTCTTACTCAGGGCTCAGTATTTTATACTCCCGCCAATACACAACTAAAAACCGTCTGCGGAAACCAGATAGAGGTGAGCGCAAGCGTTACGCCTTTGCGCGCAAGTGACAACAGTCTCAGTGGTTGTGTCATGGTATTCAGAACAGTTACGGAATCCCGTCGAGTGTCGCAACGACTAGCCTGGCAAGTGGACCACGATCCGCTCACTGGTCTCGATAATCGAAACTCCCTGGAGCGGGAAATAGTGCGCGCGATGAACGATGTTCAGCACAGTAATCTGGTGTCTGTGTTGTTATATGTAGATCTCTACAACTTCTCTTTAGTCAATGATACCTGCGGTCACTCGGCTGGAGACACTTTGTTACGGCAGACCGCAAAAATAATCCGCACAAAAGCTGGCAACCATGCCCTGGTGGCCCGTATTGGTAACGATGAGTTTGGTGTTTTGCTTCGCGATCAGCAGGTGGATAGTGCTAGATTGATTGCAGAGGGAATTCTGGAGGAGCTCAAAGATTTTAGTTTCCCCTGGGGTGAACGCAGACTTAAAGTTGGCGCTAACATTGGTATGGAAGTCATCGACCGTAAATCCAGCTCGGAAATAGATGTCCT
>JAUUYV010000189.1 GCA_030590275.1 Porticoccaceae bacterium | reverse complement strand
GCACATCACTTATCCACATGGGTCGATGCCTGGTTTCTCGACGGCTTCGCTCCAGCGAAAAATCCAGAGATGTGGTCACCAGCCCTGTTTTCCGCCATCGCTAATCTCAGCCACGCAAATACCACCTTTTCCACCTTTACCGCTGCGGGCAATACCCGTAGAGGATTAGCCGATGTTGGCTTTGAGGTAGAAAAAGTTTCGGGCTACGGAAACAAACGGGACATGCTGCGAGGCAAATTACCGAGCAATAAAATTACCCAGGTCATTTCCGGAGTACAGGCCGCAGATAAAGAAAACCCTTACCTAGCAACCACAGGCAATAGCCCCCATGCCCCACCCTGGCATCTTCACTTGAGGGATACACAAGCCATTAAAGAAAAACGAGCCGCGGTGATCGGCGCTGGTATTGCCGGTTGCGCTACTGCCGATGCCCTGGCGCGACGGGGCTGGCAGGTTTCGCTCTATGACGAACAAGGTATCGCGAAAGCGGCTTCCGGCAATCCCCAGGGCATTCTCTACCCTAAGCTCTCCATAGAGTCCTCTGCCTTTGCGCGAATCAACCTCGCCGCCCTGGTGTTTTCCATTCGCTACTACCGTCTATTTTGGGATGAAGGTAACTATGGACAAGCAAGCGGAGTTCTACAATTACCGACCAACGCCAGGGAAAAACAACAGTTTCAACAATTGAGTGCACTCTACCGACAGATACCGGGGTTTGTTCAGGGCGTAAATAAAACAGAAATGGAACAATTGTCCGGATTACCCTTAAACGCGGAAAACGGATTGTTCTTTCCCCAGCTAGGCTGGGTTACCCCTCCTGAAATCTGCCAACAATTAAGTGATCACCCTCGCATCAAACTGATACAAAAAAAAGTGAAGCAACTGCGCTATAACAGCGACAGGCAAATCTGGGAACTAAGCGCCAGCTCTAGTGCTGAGATGGGCATTGAAACCGAACACACCACTGACTATCCTTTTGTCGTCCTCGCCAATGCCGCTAATATCCGTCAATTTGAGCAAACCCAGCACTTGCCCTTAACGACGATTCGCGGACAAATCAGTATTTCTCCCACAACTAACGCGAGCTTGCGCCTCAACACGGTAATATGTGGCGAGGGGTATCTAGCCCCGGCCCATAATAGAAACCATTCCTTTGGTGCCAGCTACGACCTAAAACACGACGACACAGAAGTTCGTCGCGAAGATCACCAAATTAATCTGAACAAACTAGAAGCTACCGATCCTGCCCTGGCATCCTTATTATCGCCACTGGAATCCCTCTCTGGCCGTGCAGCTTTGCGTTGCGTAACGCCAGATTACCTGCCGCTGGCCGGGCCGGCGCCGAAATACTCTAAGTTTCTGGAAGACTTTACCCTACTCCGGAAAAACGCCCGTTCACATATTCCCCGTTCGGGTACCTACTGGCCGGGCCTGTATATCAATTGCGGTCACGGCTCACGGGGATTAACTTATGCCCCTTTATGCGCGGCCTTAATTGCCGACACGATAGAAAATACTCCACCGCCACTGGAGCGCACACTGCGTACCGCGCTCAACCCTGCTCGCTTTATTATTCGTGACCTCAAACGTTCTCTGGTTTGAAAAAACACTGCAGTTGAGTGTGGTCGTCTACTGGTTCACAATATCAGGCGACATGAAGTTAGCCACTTTGACAACGATTCAAATTAACTTGATTAGAGGTAAGCATGAGCACACCGATCATTTCAGCGGATTCGCATATTTCGGAACCGCCTAATTGCTACATTGATTTTATTGACCCAGCCTATAAAGACCGGGCGCCGCGTGTCGAAACACACGAAAGATATGGTGATGTCTTTATCATTGACGGGCTCGAACAACCCGTGCCAATGGCGCTTTCAGCCGCTGCGGGCAAAAAACCCGAAGAGTTAAAACCAGGCGGCGTCAGTTTTGAAGACTTGCCTAAAAGTGCGTGGAATGGTGCGTACCGGGCGGCCGATCAGGATCGCGATGGGGTTTCAGCAGAAATCATCTACCCAACCGCCGGCATGTTGCTGTGTAACCATCCCGACACTGACTATCAAGTAGCCTGTTTCGGCGCCTATAACCGCTGGCTCGAAACATTTATCGGCGATGCTCCTGAGGGACGCCTGTTTGGCCTCGGTCAGGTCGCCTTGCGCTCCGTGGACGAGGGCATCAAGGAGTTGGAAGACGCCAAAAAGCGTGGTTATGTTGGTGTGATGATGACCGGCAACCCTCCAGAGGCCGATTACGACGATCCAATGTACGACGCCCTGTGGGAAGCAGCAGTCGACCTCGAATTGCCTCTGTCATTTCATATCCTTACTTCCAGGGCCGACTCCCTTAAGCAGCGCGGTCCTAAAATTAACGGCTTTCTGGGCATTATGCGTGGTTGCCAGGACATCTTGGGTACCTTTGTGTTTGGCGGCGTGTTTGAACGCCACCCCAAACTCAAAGTCGTTTGTGCGGAGGCAGACGCCGGTTGGGTGCCGCATTTTGTGTATCGCATGGATCACGCTTATGACCGGCACCGCTTCTGGATGAAAGCCCCGCCCCTGGAAAAAATGCCCAGTGAGTATTTCCTAAATAATATCTACCTGACCTTCCAGGACGACTGGACCGCATTTAAGTATCGGGAAGATATGAATCCGCGGCGGCTGATGTGGGCTAATGACTTCCCTCACAGCGATTCGACCTGGCCCTGGTCTCAGGGAATTCTGGAAGAGCACACCAAAGATATGAGCCAGAAGGAAAAAGACTGGATACTCCACGATAACGTGGTCGAATGCTATAACCTGCCTATCTAAACTGGCAGGTTAATCGTGCGTTAACGAGTCCATCTTATAAACACACCCGGTGCTGTTAACCCCAGACCGGGTGTTTTTTTCGGCGTTTTGTATCTTTGGCACTTTATATCGGGCTGGTTACAGCGGAGCTTAAACAAATGAACTACGACCTTAAAATCACCGGCGGCACCATTGTCGACGGAACTGGAGCACCCGGCTATCGCGGCGATGTTGGCATCAAGGATGGCATCGTCACGGCGCTTGGCGAAGTCAGCGGGGACGCCACCCAAACCATCGACGCTAGGGGCAAGGCAGTCACCCCTGGTTTTGTCGATATTCACACTCACTACGATGCCCAGGTGATCTGGGATCGCATGCTCACCATCTCCCCCTGGCACGGTGTTACTACCGTTGTATTAGGTAATTGCGGCTTTGGTGTTGCACCTACCCGCGCCAGTCAACGCAATTTAATTGTCGGCACCCTGGAAAAAGTTGAGGGCATGAGTCCTAAGGCCCTGAATGCTGGCCTCGGCGAAGAATGGCCCTTTGAAACCTTCCCCGAATACCTCGATACCATCGAAAAACTCGGTACCGCTATTAACGTCGGCGTGCTGGTTGGCCACACCCCAACCCGGCTCTACGTGATGGGCGAAGAAGCCACCGAGCGCGAGGCCACTAGCGACGAAATTGAACAAATGCGAAAAATTGTGGCCGAAGCGCTGGACGCCGGCGCACTGGGTTTTGCGACGTCAAAATCCTCCACCCACGTAGGCTTTAAGGGCAAACCTGTACCTAGCCGAGTCGCTTCTCTCAAAGAACTCGACACTCTGGCTGGAACATTGAAAGATCGCGATGCAGTGATGCAAGTCACCGCAGGCAAAGGTTTCTGGTTCGATGAATATGAAGAACTTACCAAAAAGTATGGCATGACGATCAGCTGGACAGCGATGCTGGCAGGCATGACCTCACCGGACTCCCACAATGCCCAGCAAAAACGCTCTGCCGAACTAGCCGATCAGGGTCTCCCCGTCGTACCACAGGTAACGCCGCGCCCGCTATGCTTTGAATTTCAGTTTAAAGAGCCCTTCCCCTTTGAGGCTTTAGCGGTATTTAAGCCAGTATCCAGTGCAGATTTCGACGGTAAAAAGAAACTCTATGCCGACCCAGAATTCCGTTCTGCGGTAAAAGAAAAAATGGATACGGTACGCCCCTCTTTTCGCCATGCCTGGGAGAATTCAGTGATCTCCTCCTGTGATAGCAAGCCGGAGTACAACGAGCAAACCGTACTAGAAGTCGCTACCGAGCTCGGTGTTCACACCATGGATCTGGGCTTCGACCTGGCCCTTGCCAATAACCTTGAAACTCGTTTTCGCATGCCGGTGGCCAATGCTGACGAAGCCGAAGTAGAAAAACTAATCACCGATAAAAATACCGTGCTTGGACTCTCGGATGCCGGTGCCCACGCCAGCCAGCTTTGCGATGCCTGTCTGCCTACTTATTTATTGGCTCGCTGGGTTAGAGAAAAACAGGTACTGTCCTTTGAAGAAGCCATTCGCATGTTGAGCTCACGCCCAGCAGAAGTATTTGGCATTAAAGATCGCGGTATTTTACAGGTGGGTCGCCCTGCGGATGTGCTGGTCATTGATCCTGAAACCGTTAACTGCGGTCGACTCGACAGAGCTTACGACCTACCCGCAGGCGAGGATCGACTGATATCCGAAGCCTTCGGAATGGAAGCCGTTATCGTCAACGGCACCTTGCTGCGCCAACAGGGAGAAGACCAGGTCGATCCCAAAGGCCCGCTCCCGGGTGCTTTATTGCGCAATGGAAAAGCAGCGTAATGGCTCAGCAATCAACGTAAGTATCTACATCATCCGTAAAAACTTTGGCCTCCCTCCATCGGGGAGGCCAAAGTTATATTTGATGACCGACAATCAGTTACAGCATAGGACTTACTGTATATATAGGAGTCACTTTATAAGATTCACTTCATAAGAGTGACGGCATAGGGCGTTTCCAGTTTCACCCGCCAACCTTTGCGGCCTTTGGCTCGATACACCCAACCCTC
>JAUUYV010000164.1 GCA_030590275.1 Porticoccaceae bacterium | reverse complement strand
GCAGATCTTTATCTCGAGGGTTCAGACCAACACCGAGGCTGGTTTCAGTCGTCGTT
Organism: Porticoccaceae bacterium; assembly: GCA_030590275.1. The sequence goes on along the minus strand of JAUUYV010000164.1, from coordinate 5,243 downwards.
AAAGTCCGCCATTGCGATGAACGATAGCGCGCCTTACAAAGCGGTGCTCACCCATGGTTTTACCGTGGATGCCGATGGCCGCAAGATGTCTAAATCCCTGGGCAACGTGGTGGCTCCCCAGCAGGTGATTAACGAGTTGGGTGCGGATGTCTTACGGCTCTGGGTAGCCTCGGCCGACTTTAGCGGCGAAATGAGCGTCTCGGACGAAATCTTAAAACGTATTGCCGATTCCTATCGTCGTATTCGTAATACAGTGCGCTATATGCTGTCTAATCTGGAGGGTTTTGAACCGGCCACAGACTGCGTGGCGTTTGAAGATATGTTGTCCCTCGATCGCTGGGCGGTGGATCGCGCAGCCACACTACAGACGGATATTATTGCGCTCTACTCTGATTATAACTTCCACCTGATTTATCAGAAGCTGCACAATTTTTGCAGTGCCGATATGGGCGGTTTTTATGTGGATATTATTAAAGATCGCCAATACACCTGTCAGGCAAATAGCCTGGCACGGCGTTCGGCTCAGACCGCGCTTTACCATATTGCCGAAGCGTTGGTGCGCTGGATCGCACCGATTTTAAGTTTTACCGCAGAAGAAATCTGGCAGTGTTTGCCGGGTGAGCGGGAGAAGTCGGTATTACTCGCAGAGTGGTACCCACTGGCTGAGCTGGATCAAAGCGAGTTGATATCCCGTTCGGAGTGGGCTCAGCTTATGGCGGTAAAAGAAGCGGTCAATAAGGCACTGGAAGTGGGACGTAGCGAAGGCGGAATCAAAGGTTCACTGGATGCGGGCGTCACGCTGTATGCCAGCCCTGAACTCAAAAAGATATTGAGCAAGTTGGATGATGAACTTCGTTTTGTGTTGATAACCTCTTCAGCGGATGTGCTGCCATTTGAGCGGGCCGAGAGTCAGCAAGCTGAGACGGCTGTCGAAGGCCTAAAAGTAGTATTGAATCCTTCCCCCGATGGTAAATGTGTGCGCTGTTGGCACCATCGGCCAAGTGTTGGCACGATAGCTGAGCACCCGGAATTGTGTGACCGTTGTGTGTGTAATGTAGATGGCGATGGAGAGCACCGACGCTTTGCCTGATTATCTTTTAACCGTAGTTTATGCGGGGGCTTTTTTCTGTCTGAGAAGAGTCATATCCGTCTGTTCGGGCGCGCTAAGGTGAATCGCTATACCCTACGTTGGTATTTGTTGGCGCTGATATTATTTGCTCTGGATCAGTTTACCAAACAGGTAGCCAGTTCCCATCTTGACTACGCGATACCTGTTCAGATCACTTCTTTTTTTAATTGGACTCTTGCCCATAATCCCGGTGCTGCCTTCAGTATGTTGAGTGATGCTGGAGGCTGGCAGCACTGGCTTTTAGGTGGCGTTGCTGCGGTGATTAGTATCGTTCTTGTGATCTGGATTTTCCGCCTGGGGGCTGAGGCGAAAATCTTAGGTGCGGGTCTGGCCCTGGTACTTAGCGGTGCAGTAGGTAATTTGGTCGATCGGGTTCGATTCGGTTATGTGGTCGACTTTATTCAGCTTCACTATCAGGATTGGTACTGGCCAGCGTTTAATGTGGCAGATTCAGCGATTACTGTTGGCGCGGTGCTACTGGTCATTGATTCTTTTTTTGATCGTCCCAGCGCTGATTGTTCCAGGGTGGACGAAGACTCTTCCAGGACCGAGGCCGGTAGTGAGCGAGACTAAAATAGGCCCCGGTACACGCCTTACCCTGCATTTCGAGCTGGTACTTGAAAACGGTGAGGTGCTGGATAGCAACTTTGACGCTCAGCCAGCAATACTGACTATCGGAGAAGGTGATTTGCCTGCCGGGTTCGAATGCCTGCTAGAGGGCATGAATGTGGGGGAACAGAAGCATTTCCAGGTGCCGCCAGAGCAAGCTTTCGGGCAGCACAACCCAACTAACGTTCAGGAGTTGGGGCGCGATCAATTTTCTATCGACATGGACCTGGTTCCCGGTCTTGTCATCAGTTTCGCGGATGCTGCGAGAAGTGAATTACCCGGGGTGGTCGTGTCTGTGGGTGATACCCATGTAAGCGTTGATTTTAATCATCCCCTCGCCGGCCGAACCCTGGGCTTTCGAGTGCATATTCTTGATATTCAGCCAGCTTTACCGAAAAATGTTGCTACCAGTGTCTGGTAAACAGAAACCATGAGCATCATCCTTGCTAACCCAAGAGGTTTTTGTGCAGGGGTGGACCGGGCCATTGATATCGTCGACCGGGCCCTGGATCTCTACGGTTCCCCCATCTACGTACGACATGAAGTTGTGCACAATAAATATGTGGTCGATACCTTGCGCGCTCGAGGAGCGGTGTTTGTCGAGGAACTTGATGAGATTCCCGATGATGCCACTGTTGTTTTTAGTGCTCATGGGGTGCCTAGAATTGTGCAACAAAATGCAAAGCAGCGTTCGCTGCGAGTGTTTGATGCCACCTGTCCCCTGGTGACCAAAGTCCATGTAGAAGTCGCCCGCTTTGGCCGCGATGGCAAGGATTGCATTCTCGTCGGCCATCGCGGACATCCTGAGGTTGAAGGCACTATGGGGCAATATGATACCCGTGGTGGTGGTTTGATTTATCTGGTGGAGGACGAACACGAGGCAGGGACGGTCCTTGTTGAACGACCAGAGAACCTTGCCTATGTTACTCAGACCACCCTGTCTGTTGATGATACGCAGCGCATCGTTGAGATATTGCGGCAACGTTTTCCCTCCATTGTTGGCCCACGTAAGGATGACATCTGTTACGCCACCCAAAATCGGCAGGATGCGGTCAAGCAATTAGCGTTGGAATGTGACGTAGTGCTCGTTGTGGGGTCTCCAAACAGTTCTAACTCCAATCGTCTGCGAGAATTAGCCGAGCGTTGTGGCGCAAGAGCCTACTTGATTGGCGATGACGACGAAATCGAAAAAAGTTGGTTTCAGGTATTGGACAAACGGGATAGTAACCTTGAGTCCAGGGACGCTAAAACATTAACTATTGGTGTGACTGCAGGGGCCTCGGCACCCGAAAAATTGGTGCGGGGTGTGGTCGCTAAATTAGTCAGTTTTGGTTTGGGAGAGGTGGTAGAAAAGCATGGGAAAATCGAAAAAACCAGCTTTTCCATGCCCACAGAACTTAAATAAGGGCTAGTAAAAGCAGGATAAGAGGACCACGGATCGGTTTTTTTTACAGGCTGTCATTGTCAAGAGCTAACTGTCGCGTCATTTTGCCTTTGATCGAATAGTGAGGTTTACCCAATTTTTTTTTGTTACCAATACTGGCATGGATATGAACGCACATAACACGCGCAACACAAAGTCTTCACGTAGCCACAAGGGCTTCACTTTAGTGGAGATGATGATTTCTATCGCCTTGCTGTCAATTTTGATGGCTGTTGCGATACCCAGTTTTCGAGGGATGATTATGAAAAATCGCTCGCAGACAACGATCAATACGTTAATGCTGTCCCTTAACCTGGCTAGAAGCGAAGCAGTGAAGCGGAATCAACAGGTGGTTTTGTGTAAATCAGCTGATGGAGCCACGTGCACTACTGCTGGAGCGTGGGACCAGGGCTGGCTGGTTTTTGTGGACCTGGATCAGGACGGGGTCTGGGATGCGGTAGTGGTAGATGATGCTAATACAACCCTTATTGATGAGAGCGTTGGTGGTGAAGAAATAATCAGGGTAGAAGAAGCGTTTGAGAATGATTTTACCTTGACCAGCACTACGGCGGCGGACTGGTTCGCCTATGGGCCAGACGGTAGTGGTCGCAGTTCGGGTGGGCTGGTTAATGGCACGTTTCTATTGTGTCCTTCTGATGGCGACGAGGAAAAGGCTAACCGGGTAGTTACCAATATCACCGGTCGTCCGCTAGTGAAAGAGGGAGCGCCCTCTTGCCCTTAGTTTCAGGCTTAGGGTCTGGGTACAGAGTTTGGTGTAGCGATCACAAATTTGAGCAGAATAAATGATGACCTTAGCTAAGCGACATATTCACCTCAACATTCAGATGTCTGAATGTAAACCCTTGCATCGGCGGACTCGATATCAGCGGGGTTCCACGCTCATCGAGGTGATGATAGCGGTACTGGTGTTGGCAGTTGGCCTCCTGGGGCTGATGTCTTTGCAGATTAATGGTAAAAAAGCCACCTTCCAGGCTTTGCAACGTAGTTCCGCCTCGACCCTCGCTCAGGATATGTTGACCCGCTTGCGAGTTAATCCCAATACGAGTGCTGATCCAACCTTATTTGCTACCGACTATGACACGGGTGCTTTGATCGGCAGCGGGCTTGGTGGGGGGCAACAGGCGGCGCTGGGTCTGGATTGTGCAGGAGCGGGTGGCTGTAGCGCCACGCAACTCGCGGCTTATGATTTGTTTACCTGGGAGCAGCGTCTGGACGATGCCGTAACCAGTAGTGGGTTAATTAATCCTACGGGTTGCATTGCTGTTGACGATAATTTTGTCCAGGTTGTTGTTGCCTGGGAAAGTACTATTGAGTTAGATCAAACCACTTTGATAGCCAATATGGCAGTAGATTGTGGCGCAGGCAAATACGGTACGGATGATGAATTGCGCCAGGCTGTAATTATGCAAACGTTTATTGCTACGCGGTAGCCAGGGAGCTGCTCGATGATTAAAAAAAGACAAAACGGTTTTACTCTTGTCGAGTTGATGATCGCATTGGTGTTGGGTTTGGTTCTTACCAGCGGCATTATCAGCGTCTTTCTTGAAGGCAGGCGTAACTTTACTCAGGATGAGCGTGTCTCACGAGTGCAGGAAAACGGTCGTTTTGCCCTGCGTTTACTGTCTCGTGAATTGATGATGAATGGTTTTATGGGTGGGGTGATAGACCTCAGTAAAGTAGATACGCTGACTCCTGCAGACGCCTGTTTGCAGTGGCTACTCACTCCAGAACCTATTTTCGAAGTCTATAACCAGGCAGATGGCAATGAGGATGGGGCCTTTGATTGCCTGCCCTCCGACGCTGCTGAAGATACCGACCTTATAGCGGTCAAGCGAGCTTCCGATGAACCATTGGTACGTCTGGGGGCATGGGAGACTGGCTTTGGCGCTTTTGTAGCCGATCAATATTACTTGCGCACTGACAACGGTGGTCTCGGTGATAGCGAGATCGATATCGGTACGGCAATGACGGCAGACGTCGGCACCATTGTCAACGTTAGCTCCGAAGCAGATATGTGGGAATACTACGCCCGTCTTTTTTATATTGGAGAAGAAAACGGCT
>JAUUYV010000278.1 GCA_030590275.1 Porticoccaceae bacterium | reverse complement strand
TATCTGTTGGTTTAACCGATGCGGTAGATGATGAGCTTCGCGAGTTTGGTGCGGTGGCTGCGGCCAGAACTGGGGTCCGGATGCTGGCTGCATCTACCATCCTTGAGCACGGCAGCGACTTCAATAAGGAAAAATTTCTGCGCAGAATATTGACGGGGGAGGACACCTGGTGTCAGTTATTTAGCGAACCGGGCAGTGGCTCTGACCTGGCAGGGTTAACCACCAAGGCAGAATTCGATGGCACTAACTGGATACTGAATGGGCAGAAAGTCTGGAACACCAGTGCTCATCACGCTCAATACGGCATGGTAGTCGCGCGCACCGACTGGGACGCGCCGAAACATCGGGGTATCAGCTATTTTCTGATCGATATTAATCAGCCCGGTGTAGAAGTTCGGCCCTTGAAGCAAATGAACGGTCATGCTTCGTTTAACGAAGTGTTTATGACTGACGCGATTGTTGCCCCAGAATATCTGGTGGGTAAGGAAAACGACGGTTGGAAAGTGACCATGACCACGCTGGCCTACGAGCGACGACTGTCAGACGGCATTCGGTCCTGGGGCCGCGCTGAGAAAGGCAAAGGTCGGGTTTACGAGGAGCTGAGAAAAGAAGTCGCGACGGTGATGGAGCCCTATAAGTGGTACCCGCAGCGAGCGGGGCGCGTCGATTTATTAATTGACCGGGCGAAAGCTACGGGTAATTTTGACGACTCGGCGGTGCGGCAGGCAATAGCCAAAGTTTTTACCGTAGCCAAGGCCGCAGAATGGACCGGGCGCAGAGTCAAAGCTGCCCATGCGCTGGGGCGGCCACCGGGGCCCGAGGGTTCGCTGGGTAAACTAGCGGGTAGTCAGGTGGCGCGACTTGCCGCGCAGGCCCATACCTTGATAGCTGGCCCCGATGCTATGCTCACTGGCAGTGATGGCGCGATGGATGGTTTGATTAGCGAGATTCTGGTTTCAGTTCCTGCAGAATCCATTGCCGGTGGTACCGATGAGATCCAGCGTAATATTATTTCTGAGCGGAGTCTTGGCCTACCCAAGGAACCACGTACCGATGTGGATCGACCATTTCGGGAGGTACCTAAAAATGTAGTTAGTTAATTGTCCTTAGCTAACCGTAATTAATTAACATAGATAGCTAAGGCTAACGCCGTTTACGGTCTTACCCGAAGATAGAAATTTGGCAATAGCAGAAAGGCCACTATCAACTTTACCTAACCGCAAAGACTTACCATTGCGTCAGATTCGCGGAATGAACTTTTATTTCGCTACTTTGCTGACCTATACTGAAGGGGGTTCGCGGTGAATAACATTAATAACAGGGGAGCAAAAATGAGTGAGAACAAGGTATTACGTAACGTTCGGCTGATCGATGGTGTTGCCGACCAAGCAAGAGAGGGGATGTCGGTTGTCATCTGTGGAGACAGAATTGAAGCCATTACCGACGACGGAGGACCATCGGGTCCGGAATTTGAAGTCATTGACTGTAGTGGTAAAACGGTGATGCCGGGTCTTATCGATACCCATGTTCACGCCACCCTGGTAGACGATATCGATCTCTCATTGTTTATTGCCACTGGAGTAACAAGCGCACGCGATGTGGGTGGCCGACTGGATAAGGTATTGACCTTGCGCGAACGACTCAGTAAAGGCGATGTTCTTGGCCCCCGGTTGTTCGTTTGCGGGCCTTTAATGGATGGGGGAAGCAAAAGTTTTCCGACGGGAACCTTCGCAGAAATTCTTGATACCGTGCCATCGGTAGACCTTGCTGCTGAAAAAATGAACCATTTAATTGATGCGGGCGTCGATGGTATTAAACTGTACTTCGGAATGAAGCCTGATGTTCTTGGAGCCTGTATTGACGCCGTGGATAAGCGTGTGCCGGTGACCGGGCACATTGGCGCTGGCACCACTGCACTCGAAGCAGTTAAGCGAGGCATCGATGGTCTGGAGCATATGTGGATCTCCCCCTACAATAATATTTGTCCGGCGGAGATGCGCTTTGGCTCCGAGATGTCGATGATGAGTTCGAAATTCTCAAAAATAACATTTCAGGGCTGGGAGGAGGCCGATTTGCAGGGCGATGGAGCTCAGGAGCTCTTTGACGCCATGGCTGAAAAGCAGGTCAAGATGGGTACTACCCTCGATTTGTTATGGCTGGCCAACATCGGGCTGGAGGCGGCACTGGCAGATACCGATCGTATCTACATCACACAGAAAGGTCTCGAACACCAGCGCGAACTGGCGAAAGTGGTTAAAGCCGGCGAAGAGTGGGACATTCATACGGGTTTCCCACCAGGTAATGGGAAAAAGGCTCTGGAAAAGCAAAAAGAAGCAGCTCGTATTCTTCACGAAAAAGGTGGTGTGATTGTGGGCGGCACGGATTGTTGCGGTATTGCTTATCCGCCACCGGGTTTCGCTTTACTTCGGGAAGCGGAATTGCTGGCGGATGCGATTGGTGATATGGCCGCCCTTAAAGCGATTACTGCTTCAGCGGCTTCTGCCTTGCGCAAAGAAAATGAACTGGGGACGCTTGTACCCGGACATTATGCAGACATTCTTGTTTTGGGTGAAGATCCATCTCAGGATGTACGAGCACTTCGAAGTCTGGAACAGGTTTATCGCGGTGGTGTACTGCACGACCCCAAAGCGCTTCTCGCAGAGTATCCTTCACGGGATTTTAATAATTTGGGGCTGGCGTCCTGAAGGAGTTGATATAGCAGTAGCTGTACTAGTACAGACTGAGGAAACAATGGCGCTTGTTTTACAGATCAGGCGCCATTGTTTTATTTAATATTCGTTTTAGACAAACTTGCTAACCTTTCATGCCTATCGCTTCACTCTTCGGGTGCAGGCTCGCCCTGGCACTAGGACGTTGTCCCATACTTTGAAACCAGGTATTAAGATTGTTTAGTTTAGGATTAAGTGACTGACCAAGACCTTGAGTGAAATCCAGGCAGCAATAAAGAACCAAATCCGCCAGGCTAAGTTTATCCCCTCCCACAAATCTCCTTCCTTCCATTAAACCATCGAGCCATTCTAACTGGCCCTGTGCTTTTATTTTGAGCCCCTCTGCGGCATCGGGAATGCAGTACATGCGATCTTTAAACAAATCGAGACCCTCTGCATAGCGGAATCCGTTATACATATTCTCCGTTATATTAAGTTCTATGCGCCGCGTCCACATTCGATTTTTAGCGCGTTCTTCCAGAGTATCACCTAGTAATGAATCGCCAGGCAGTTTCTCATCCAGATATTCACAAATGACTGTAGTTTCAGCCAATACCGAGCCATCGTCCAGTTCGAGTGCAGGCATTTGCCCACCTGGGTTGCGGTCTGTATAGGTTTTTTTCTTATTTAGATTTCTTTTTCTTTGTTGATGATTTTTTTGCTCTTTTGATAGCAGCCTTTTTTGCCGCTTGCTTTTTTGCAGCTTTTTTTGATTGTGCTTTTTTTAGCAGGATTTCAACTTGCTTGAGGTAGTCGCCAGCTTTCTCAGCAGATTTTCTTGCTTTCTCCGCACGTT
>JAUUYV010000163.1 GCA_030590275.1 Porticoccaceae bacterium | reverse complement strand
TTGATTCAGCTTTATCGTCGGGCTCGCAAGTTACCTGGTATTAAACGGGTGTTGATCGCATCGGGTCTGCGCTACGACCTCGCGGTCGAATCTCCAGAGTACGTGGAAGAATTAGTCACTCACCATGTCGGCGGTTATTTAAAAATCGCGCCGGAGCACACCGAAGACGGCCCCCTGTCGAAAATGATGAAGCCGGGTATTGGCAGCTACGATCGCTTCGCGGCGATGTTTGAAAAATTCAGTAAAAAGGCTGGTAAAAAGCAGTATTTAATTCCCTATTTTATTGCCGCACATCCTGGTACTAGCGAGAATGATATGGTGGAACTGGCGCTGTGGCTAAAGCGTCGAAACTATCGGGCCGATCAGGTGCAAACGTTTTATCCTTCGCCGATGGCGACTGCTACCGCGATGTACCATAGCGGACGAAACCCTCTGCGTGGCATACATTACAAGCGCGGTGAAAAGGTGAGCCGGGTGAGGGATCTCGATAAGCGTCGCTTGCACAAAGCCTTGCTACGCTACCACGACTCGGCGAACTGGCCGATGATTCGCGATTACCTCAGGAGTAGCGGACGAGCCAATTTGATCGGTGAGGGAGAGGCCTGTTTAATACCCGCTAACGACGAGCTGCCTAAAGGCGGGCATCGCGGTGCCAGGCGTGGTGATAAAGGGCGTAAAGAAAGAACTTTTTCCACTCAGCACGTTAGAACGAGGAGCCGTCCGGGTAATGGTAAAAATAGACCTCGCAAGGGGAGCTAAAAACTTGACCTGGCCCTGTTCTTTTAAAGTCTAAACCGAAGGATGATTACGCTCAACTTTGTTATGCATTGTTATCTTCAGCCTTCTTAACACGTATTTTATTGCTGCCGATAGTTTTGTTGTTTAAATTTTTAATGGCGGCTTTTGCTTCACCTGACTTTGGCATCTCAATGAAACCAAAACCTTTAGACGTGCCACTATCTCGATCGATTACCAAATTGCAAGATTGAACTACACCGAACTCCTGAAATAATCCTTTTAGTTCATCTTCTGTAGTTAATCGATCTAAGTTCCGTATTAATAATTTCATATATATTCCGAGCGATAAAAAGTGGGGGGGCAGGTCTAGCTTTTAGCATGGCCACACGGGTAGTGAAGCGTACTGGATATACCAGACGTCCTAAACTAGGGTGATCCGCTCGCTGGAATGTCCACCTCTACAGTTTCAATCCGCGCGAAGCGTTGCTCGGGGCCTGCATCGGTGATCAGCCCTTTATAGGTCAGTGCAAACAGTGTACAGCCGTCCAAACCGCCCAGTGTACAGGCAACCGGTGCACGGTCTTCATCTACGTTCACGCTATGGGTGATTTCTCCGCCTTCCAGGACGCGGATAAAATTGTGGCCGGTAAAGTTAGCCACCCAGATAGCACCTTCGGCATCCATACAGATTCCGTCCGGCGACGCGATACCTTCCAGGTCGGCCCAGGTTCTCTGATTGGAAAGACTGCCGTCTTCAGCAATGTCGAATGCGGTCAATTTCTTGCCCCATGATTCGGCGACAACCAGTGTCTTGCCATCCGGTGTAACCGCCGGGCCATTGGGTACAGCCAGGTCATTGGCCACTTCGCTAGCGTTGCCATTTTCCTTTACCAGAACAAAATTAGTGGGTTTAAACTTTTCTCCATTAAAGAAGTTAAACCCTACGTTGCCGACATAGGCATTACCTTTTTTATCGATCACCATGTCGTTAATGGGGCTGTTGACCAAATGGGAGATATCGGCGTGCAGCTGTAGCTCGCCGCCTACCAGCTTGAGTAGTTTCTGGTCGTGCATCGATACGATGATCAAGGTCCCATTGGGCAGCCAGCCCAGACCAGAGGGATGATCCGCTAGCTCGGTTATTTTTTCCCGTTGGCCATCCAGGCTTATGGCATAAACACTATTGCCATACATTTCGGATACCCACAGCTTATCGTTACGCCAGCGAGGTCCTTCCAGAAACGCAAAATTGTCGGCAAATACCGTGGTGCTAAGCTCTTTCATACTGGTTCCTTTTTATTCTCGGTTTAAGTCGCAAGATGAATGATTAGAAATTATATTTAAATGATAGAGACACATTATCTCTGTCGTAGCTGCCGCCATTATCTCCAAGCCAGCTCGAGTAGGTAAACTTCATCGATGCCTGAGATAAGTAAGAAAAATTGACGCTAGCACTGACAATTTGCTCGTCTTCCTTCAAGCCGCCAGCCGCCCCTGGTTCAAAACCTTTGACATCGTGAATCCACACGAGTGATGGACTGACTTTTATATTGGCGAATAAATCCAGATAATCGAGGGATACTACAGTCAAATACCCCCAGGAAAAATCTGTTATTTTGCTACCACTTGCCGATGTTCCTCGGGCATCGTCGAGCTTATTGATGTGTTGCATCTGCATATCCAGTACGAGACTGACGTTGTCAGAGCCGAGAAAGTCATAGTTTGCAGAATGTACAACACCACCTAATAAAGTTGTGATGTCGCTGTTGCCTATGGAGCAGCTTACACACTTACGGGTACCGTAGAAGTCGGGTCGGTAATTGAGTTCGGCCTGAAACGAGATACCCAGCTTGCCTGGAAACAGGCCCCCGACCGAAACACCAAAGGTGTCCTGGTCTTCGCTATAAACTTTTTCGTAGCCTCCTGCTGTCAATCCTCCTAGCACCGGGTCTGGGACGTTGTAGTTATCATCAATCGTTAAATAGGGTAGAAAAGCATGAGACCTGACCCAGTAAAAACTTAGGTCAGTACCATTCCAGGAATCCATATAGGTGGATACACTCATGCCCCATTGCTCTCCATCAGGCTCGCTGGATTCGTCGCGTCCCTTATAGAGTACACCGGGCGCTATATCCGGGTTATAGCCTGCCCCCAGCAGATCTGATGGACTAAAAAAAGTGCCTACAGGAATAAGCACCGAAGGTCGCCAGTTCCACACGTAATAGGCCTCGACACTAACATTGGCAGTGAGGCCCAGTTGCAGGTAAACAGATTCCTGGGGCATCAGAGTTTCTTTAATTTCCGTTCCAGGAGTCGTGGCTTTAGCAAGATCAATCGGGTTTTGCATCTGGCTGATACCGCCACCGATAATATTGCTTTCGCCCCAGGAAATGACCTGCTTACCAACGCGCACATTCAAGGGCGTTTCACCAAAATGCCAGGTATTAAAAATAAAGGCGTCGAGGAGTCGAAATTTATTGCCGGCAAGATTTTGTCCGGCGTCGTCGATGCCATTTAAAGTCATTTGTGGCGTGGGTCGGAAACAATTACTACAGTCCGTATTCAGTATTTTTTGATCGTAACTATAAGAGACCCTGGCGAAAGCACCGAGCTCTCCCTTACTGATACTGATGTCTGTCACCAGCGAAAGCGGGGTGCTGTAAATATCGCCGCCGTCAGGAAAAATATTCCGGTTTCCCGAAGCGATACCCGCTTGCCCAGTCTGGGTTCGCATGGCGGCACTGGCGGTAAATATGGAGTCAATAAAAAAATGAATATCGCGGTCTTTAAGCTTGATTTGCAAGGCCTGTACCGGGCTTGCAAAGACCAAAGCGACCATAAAAAAAGGTAGCAAGTACTTATAGTAAAGAGGGGAAAGTATTGGACGGCTTAACATGTAAACGTAAGGTAAAAGACGTTTGTATTTATTCACAAAAAAACTAAAAACGGGCACTACTCACTCCTAATTCGGGTCTTGTAGATTCAATGCTTATCGACTGGGTTTAAGAACTTACGGCTATTACGTGGGTAATGATTAGCCTTAGTTTATCTCTTGGCTTTCATTTTTAATCGGCCGGGACTGTAATAGCTGGTAGTTTGATCGAATGAGAAATCAAATGGAGAGTAGTCGTTATCCACGTGGCGAAGGTAGTAACGGTTCGAATCCAGTTTGTAAAATGTATCCAATGTGGTGAAAACGACGGGTACCTCGTAATAATTTATGTGGTGGGCTTCGCTAAAGCGATCCACACTGCCATCGGTTTTGTAGTGTTCGGCAAACACAATACGCCATGAATCTTCGTCAATAAAATAGCGTCGGCGCTTATAAAAATGGCTACTGCCATCTCTCCGTTGTGCTTCGACGACCCAAACCCGGTGCAACTCGTAGCGGGCCAGCTCCTGATTCAGATGGAGAGGTTTGATGATGTCATCGACTTTAGTATCACCACTGTGGAGGCGGTAGGCGTTGTAGGGTACGTACATTTCCCGCTTGCCAATGAGCTTCCAGTCGAACTCGGTCGTAGGCCCGAGAAACATGTTCCCCTGATCCCAAATGTGAATGCCTTCCGAGCCGCTGGAGGGCTGATCGTGGCGGAGCATGGTGGATCGTTTAACTCGACGTTTGCCCGCGTTATAAGCCCAGTTACGACGCTCTTCGTTCTGGGTGTTGAGGAGAAAATGATACAAATAGATGCCGCCGGCACTTTTTGCGGGCCGTAGCGTATACATCACGGCTCGGGTTTGAATGTTGTCGAAGTTTTCGATGGTGGTTCTGTGGTCACTGTACATATACTCAATTTCGTGCAGCGAAACGCCCAGGTCATAGGAGCCGTCGCTGTTCACCAGCGCGGTGTTGAAGTAACCTCGATAACCTCCCGCCTTGTAACTGACCTTTGCATTCCAGATAGCCTGCGCTCCATTTTTCGGGTGGGGGAAAGGTACCCCCCGGACAATACCTTCGATACCGGCGCCATTGCCGATAATCTTCGCTTGCTTGTGGTATTTAACGGTGTGCTCGAGTACGGATTCTGGATGGGAAGCGCTGCGGCGGCCTGGGTAGACGTTTAAGCGGTAGCTGTCCGGATACTTGTCTAGCAAGGCCAGGTGACCGGCGGAAAGCTTATCCTTGAATTGATCAGCGTTCTGTTTCGAAATGGTGAATAAAATGGCATCTTCTCGGAAGGGGTCGGGGTGCCAGTCACCTTTCTTATAATTGGGTGGTGGGGCGGTGATACCTCCTTCCCATGGCGGGATGCTGCCATCGGCATTGCCCAGTCGTTCAGCGCCAATAATAGTGAGCCTGGGATCATGGGTGGCGGCTGCAAAGGGAACCGACAGAGCTAAGCTTAAAAATATTGCTAGAGTGGGTTTAGTCATAATACGTTACATCAGGTCAGAAGAGGCCACCGATATGGCCTGGCCGGACCGCTGTCTTATCCCTCCGGGAGTAAACTATTCAGTAATTCACAGGCTTCCAGGTATTCTCCTACCAACTCGGCCATTTGATCCCGCGCGCTAATGGTTTTGTTCATGGCACCGACAATCTGGCCCACCGGGCTAAAGGCAAAATCC
>JAUUYV010000111.1 GCA_030590275.1 Porticoccaceae bacterium | reverse complement strand
TCACCAAAGCGAATTTCATCGGTTACCACGGTATCGTTTTCATTAACAACGGGAACGATTCCTAACTTAAGCAAATACGTCATAGTTCGGCGGGCATTGAGATAACGCTCCCGCTTGGACAGGTCATCATGATCGAGCAATATCTGAGCGGTATGGCGACCAACACGCTGAAACTGTGCTTCGTAAGCCTCAATCAGGCCCATCTGTCCCACCGCCGCAGCCGCCTGTAGCTTATGAACTTCCCTCGGACGCTGAGTCCAGTTAAGCCGGGACATGCCTTCTGCTACCGCACCGGAGGATACCAATACTATATCGATGCCCCTGTCCTGTAACTCGACCAACTGACCTACCCAGGCGGCAATAGCCTCGCGATCAAGCCCTCGACCATCGTCAGTCAGCAAGGCACTACCAATTTTAACCACCCAGCGTTTGGCTCCGGTGATCTCGCTACGCTGATTAGTCATGGACGCGTTCCCGGCAATTACCCTTATTGCTCATAGATCACCTCGGGGCCATCTTCATCGCCACTGTCACCGCGAGCATCACTTTTATGCCCCTTGGACTGCTCTCGCAACCAGGCAATGCGCTCTCCAACCTCCTTTTGCATAGCAGCTTGCGTAGCTTCTTCCTGCTCGGCCACCTCAGGGTTTTCAGCCGCCTGTTCCCAAACCAGCTCCAGGCGATTCATAATGCCCTGACATAACTCTTTGGTACCGCGGTTTTGCACAGCGGATATCACATACCAGGGGAATTCCACGTTAATCTCAACACCGAGTTTTTTTGCATCCTCGCTGAGCAAGCCTCGTAATTCGTCCACAATGGACTCCGCTCGCGCTCCCACCTCTTCTTCGCTCAACAAATCAGCCTTGGTAAACACCAGCCAGCATTCCCTTGCGGCCAGAGTCGGGCTAAAACGAGCCAACTCCCGCTGAATACTTGCAGCCTGTAAAGCTGGGTTCGAACCATCTATGGGTGCAATATCAACCAGCTGTAACAGCAGCCGTGTACGCGTCAAGTGACGTAAAAAGCGAATACCCAAACCTGCACCATCAGCTGCTCCCTCAATCACTCCAGGCACATCAGCTACTACAAAGCTGCGGTACTCCCCAACAGTAACCACCCCCAAATTCGGGATCAAAGTAGTAAACGGGTAATCTGCTATTTTGGGCCGGGCTGCGGAAATAGCACTGATTAAAGTGGATTTACCGGCGTTGGGAAGCCCGAGTAAACCTACGTCAGCCAATAATTTTAATTCCAGCCTCAAATTGCGGCTCTCACCTTCACTACCTGGTGAGGTCTGCCTGGGAGCCCGGTTAGTGCTGGATTTATAACGTGTATTGCCGAGACCGTGAAAGCCTCCCTTAGCTACCACCAACTGCTGTTCCGCCTCTTTGAGATCACCTATCACCTCATCGGTATCAGCATCAATAATAGTGGTACCAATGGGCACGGGTATCACCAAATCCTGACCACTTTTTCCACGACGATTTCGGCCTTCTCCGGGAGCACCGTTATCGGCCTTGAAGATTCGCTGATAACGATAATCCACCAATGTATTAAGGTTTCGATCAGCACACAGTATTACGCTACCGCCGTCACCACCGTCACCACCGTCCGGTCCGCCTTTAGGCACATATTTTTCTCGCCGAAAACTCAGGCAGCCACTGCCGCCATTCCCAGCGTGAACACTAATCGGTGCCTCATCGACGAATTTCATGTCTTACTCCCAATTTCACCAGCTTATTTTACGTCAATTCCGCTGAACACCTAAAAGCGCCCATAAAAAAAGCCCCTCTGAGGGGCTTTAGTAGCACCATATCTGAGCTTAACCTGCGACCACCTCAACAAATTTGCGGCTTTTCGGGCCCCGCTCTACAAAACGAACTACGCCCTCAGCGGTTGCAAACAAGGTGTGATCACGACCTATGCCGACATTGGAACCGGCATGAAACCGGGTGCCACGCTGGCGCACTAATATGTTTCCGGCGATGACCTGTTCACCACCGTAACGCTTAACACCAAGCCGCTTGCTTTGTGAGTCGCGGCCGTTGCGTGTACTACCACCAGCTTTCTTGTGTGCCATTATTCTTTTCTCTTTTTCTCAACCAGCCGTATTTTTACGGCGTCGATTCAACCGGTTTTCAATCAACCAGCGTTGATATCAGTTATTTTTACTTCGGTAAACCATTGACGGTGCCCCATCTGCTTGCGGTGGTGCTTACGTCTATGGAACTTAATGATCTTCACTTTTTTCGCACGGCCATGGCTAATCACCTCAGCGGAGACTTTACCCCCTTCTACGTAGGGAGTGCCGACCTTAATATCACTACCATCTGCAACCATCAAGATTTTATCAAAATCAATGGTGTCGCCAGTCGCGACGTCAAGCTTTTCCAGGTTTAATACTTCACCTGGCTCCACGCGATGTTGCTTGCCACCGCTTTCAATAACCGCGTACATGATTAACTCCCGAGCCGATCACTATCAGTTTTAGACCATCAGGCAAGATCAGCAAAGCCCAAACCTGCTAAGTGACCCGTTTTGAAGGGCGGGAATTCTAAGGTAAGAGGCATTCTATAGCAAGCTTTACGGGCCATTTTTGACCTAGCCCTGCTATAATTAGGATCGTGGGAGTTAAGCGAGGTTCTTGACACTTAAAGCACTCGCCCCTAGGATTTCCGCGCTCTACCATCCGACTGTGCCCTGTAATCTCCAATGCTGCCATTTCTCAATGTTGTAAAAGCCGATTTCGATGCTGTCAATCAGTTGATTGTAGACGAGCTCAGCTCGGATGTAGCGCTGATTGGTGATATCGGCAACCATCTAATTAATGCCGGCGGTAAACGCCTGCGGCCAGTAGTTGCGCTGCTTGGCGCCAAAGCCTGCGGCTATGGCAGTGACAAACACCTGTTGTTAGCGGCTGTAGTCGAGTTTATCCACACAGCCACTTTACTTCACGATGATGTAGTGGACACATCGGAGCTACGCCGTGGACGATATACGGCCAATGTAGAATTCGGTAATGCTGCCAGTGTACTGGTGGGGGACTTTCTCTATTCCCGCGCATTTCAGTTAATGGTCAAAATTGGCAACATGCGTGTTATGGAAGTATTAGCTGACACCACCAACACCATCTCCGAGGGCGAAGTACAGCAGTTAGTTAACGCCGGCAATCCAGATATCAGCGAACAGCAATATGAACAAGTTATCGATAGAAAAACAGCCGTGTTATTTGAGGCTGCGGGACGTACCAGTGCCATCCTGGCTGGTGCAAAAAAGCATGAGACTATTGCACTACAACGCTATGGCCATCACCTTGGTATGGCTTTTCAATTAGTCGATGACGCCCTGGACTACAGCGGCGGCAGTGAGAAATTGGGCAAAAATGTAGGCGATGATCTCGCCGAAGGCAAAGCCACATTGCCTTTAATTTATGCCATGCGTACTGCTAATACCACAGACTCCGAGCTGATTCGCTCGGCCATTCTTAATAAAGGTTCAGCGGATCTGCAACAAATACTAACCGTGGTAAATCAAACTGAAGCGCTCGATTACACCCTGGCTAAAGCCCGTGAACACACTCATCATGCCCTGGCGGCTATCGAGGAGCTTCCTCCTTCAAACGAACGGGAAGCCTTAGTCAAACTGGCTGAATTTGCAGTTGATCGACAGTACTAAACTCAGGAACCCGCACACTTGAAGCGTAGGCAAAAGGAGTTCTGACGACATGACTAATGATCACTCCATTGACCAGACCCCTATCTGGCAAGCACTCGGAAAACATCGGGAATCGTTTCAACACCAACACCTGAAAGATCTTTTTACCAAAGACTCGGAGCGTGGTTCTCGCCTCAGTGCGGAGGCAGCAGGGATTTACTTCGACTATTCTAAAAATCCTGTTACCGAAGCCACACTAAGCTTATTTGAAGAACTGGTGAGTAACATTGAGCTTGAACGGCACATCACCGAGCTATTTTCCGGCGCTATTGTTAACCAGTCCGAGCAACGCCCGGCCCTTCATACCGCTCTGCGCCAAAACCGAGAACATTCCAGGCTTCACGACCCAGCGCTTACCCAAAGCATCGAATCCAGCCTCGAGCACATGCTAGATTTTGCCGAGGCTTTGCGAGCAGGCTCCATACTCGGCAGCAGTGGCCAATCAATTACTCACGTGGTTAATCTTGGTATCGGTGGCTCTGACCTAGGCCCGAGACTGGCAGTAAATGCCCTGGCTGGTAATCATAGCCAGTCCGTCCAGGTATATTTTGTCGCCAACATCGACAGCGATGATCTGCAATCGAGCCTGGAGCACTGTGAACCCGAGCGCACACTTTTTATCGTCTCCTCCAAAAGTTTTTCCACACAAGAAACCCTGAGTAATGCCGAACTCGCCAAAACCTGGCTGCTAACCGCAGGTATAAAAGAAGATAACCTCAAAACCCATTTCGCCGCCATTACCAGTCAGCCAGAGAAAGCGCTGTCCTGGGGCATTGCTCGGCATCAAGTGCATACCATAGGTGACTGGGTAGGGGGACGATTCTCTTTATGGTCTGCGATGGGACTACCGGTGGCTATTGCTCTCGGAAGCTCCAGGTTTAAGGAACTGCTGGCCGGTGCTGCAGCAATGGATGACAATTTCCAGAATGCTCCTTTGCGTGAAAACCTTGCCTTGCTTCACGGCCTGATCAATATTTGGCACATCAACTTTTGGGGGTGTAAGAGCCGCGCAATACTGCCCTATGTCCACAAACTACAAAAACTACCCAACTATATACAACAGTTGGTCATGGAAAGTCTGGGCAAACGCGTTACACAAACAGGTGAAGCCCTCAACATTGCTACCGGGCAGGTGATTTGGGGTGGCGAGGAAACCAATGGTCAGCATTCCTTCCATCAGTTGCTACTTCAAGGCGTAGAGCGAATACCCGCAGATTTTATTGTGACCCAGCGTCCACACTGTTCTGTAGATCAGCACCGACAACTCTATGCTAACTGTCTGGCCCAAAGTCAGGCCTTAATGATGGGAACAATGGACCTAAGCTCTGATCAACACCAGGAGTCACAACACCAAACCGTACCCGGCGACCAACCCAGCAACACCCTGATACTGGATGAACTCTCACCACGCTGCCTGGGTGCTCTTTTAGCGCTGTATGAACATAGCGTCTTCATACAGAGCGCGGTCTGGGGGATCAATGCGTTTGACCAGTGGGGGGTCGAACTCGGCAAACAACTTGGTCTCTCTGTGGCAAAAAAACTTTCCATTACAAACCTGGATTCCGCACCAAAAACTATCACGGGCTACGATGATTCGACCCGGGAACTGATCCGCCGATATCACACCCGAACTTAAGCTATTGCTGGTCGAGCTAGCGATCAGAGATCCGGACGTATCAAACCGGGTTTTGTGAGGCCCTCCTGAAAAACACCCAACCAGCTTTTTTTTGGATCCTGTTTCAGGTAGAGTGGCTGACCTTTTTAGGCCGCGCATGTACGTGTATGCCTATTCAACTATTGGGCTAAAAACAAGGTGAACCTGTGATTATTGGTATACCCCGAGAAACCAAGCCCGGCGAACTGCGCGTCGCCATGACCCCGGACAACGTGGCCTTCTGGGCTGAAAAAAATGTTCAGTTCGTGGTTCAGGCAGGCGCAGGTACGGCGGCGGGCTATGCCGATGCTGACTATAAATCAGCTGGCGCTAACATCATCAAAGATCGTGCCGAAATCTTCGCGCAAGCTGAAGTCATATTCCAGGTACAGTCCATTGGTGCCAACGACGTGAATGGCGATGACGACTTAAGCCTGATCAGAGAAGGCCAGGTTATTGCAGCCATGATGGACCCCCTGGGCGGCCCACAGGTAGCAAATACCATTGCCAATACCAAAGCCACCGGCATTGCCATGGAGCTGGTGCCCCGCATTAGCCGTGCACAAAGCATGGACGTACTTTCGTCGATGGCTACACTATCTGGCTATAAGGCGGTACTGCTAGGGGCCGTGGCATCGCCTCGCATTATGCCCATGCTAATGACTGCTGCCGGCACACTCCAGCCCATCCGCGCTTTCATCATGGGTGCGGGAGTAGCAGGCCTGCAAGCCTGCGCAACCGCAAAACGCCTTGGCGCGGTAGTGGAAGCCTACGATGTCCGTCCTGCTGCCCGCGAACAAATCCTCTCGGTGGGCGCCAAACCCGTCGAACTCGACCTGGAAACGGAGTCCAGTGAAGGCACTGGCGGTTACGCAAAGGAGCAAAGTGAAGACTTTATCCAGCGTCAACAAGAATTGATGACTGCGGTATTGGCGGAACAGGATCTAGTTATTACCACTGCAGCCGTACCCGGCGCAAAATCTCCCATACTGGTTACAGCCGATATGGTAAAGGCCATGAAACAGGGCGCAGTGATCGTCGATCTGGCTGCAGAG
>JAUUYV010000123.1 GCA_030590275.1 Porticoccaceae bacterium | reverse complement strand
GCTTGATAAAGCAGGTCTATTGTCTCCGCGCTTTGGTCAAGGGATAAGTCAATATTATCGATCATTGCGCCAATGGCGGGACCGAGAGGATGAATAACTGGTTCAAATGAAGCCTGGGTAATCGCTGCCATAATTTGCTACTCCTAGCATGTATTTTTATTTCAAATCGCAGATATTAAAAACGCTTATGGGCTGACCGACAATTCATTCTATCGCGCTAATCGGTCAAGGTGATTTTCACACGATCAAGACTGCCTGTGAAAACAAATGGATCGGTATAAAGCTTTGAGACCTGGGTCCCCGTATCGCGGCCAATATCAAATGTCTCTGCAAGAGAATAAGTACTCCTGTGCATTTTTGGCATGTATACCTCGTCAACTTTTTCGCCATTAACATAAAGCTCCCCGGTGCCTTCAAACAAGCCAGTTTTAATGAAATTAAATTTCAAATCAGTTTTTCCTGTAGGCAAAGCGACTGAACTCAGCTGGTAGTGAACACCATCAAGATAGTTGTAATCAAAGTGTAATTTATTATCTTGAATAAACATTGAAAAGCCACCAGTCATACCCCCGACAGCGGCAATAACTCCTTCTTCATTGCCACTGAGTTGAATCGTTGTTTCAATCCTGTGAGCGCGATTCTTAACCGGCACTGAAGCCTTTTCTGCAATGCGGGTGGCACCCGGGGAAAAATAAACAAACTCTTTCTGGTCGCCAAACAAGCGGTCCTGTTGCTTGGTTAAGCGTGTCAGCATATCGTCATTGAGGGGATAAACATTGTACTTCCAGGCTTCTTCATCAAAGATTTCACGCAATTCAGCCAGCTTTTCTGGGTACTGCTCAGATAAATCTGTACTTTCAGAAAAATCTTTAGCGACGTGATAAAGCTCCCATGGGTCATCTTTGAAAAGCGAACGCTTGTTAAGCTCCCATGGCATACGATTAGCGTGCAGGGCAACAGCCTTCCAGCCATCTACCCAAATCGCTCGATTGCCAAACATCTCATAGTACTGACGCTTTTTCTGGTTGGGCGCATCGGGCTGATCAAAGGCATACATCATAGATGTGCCATCGAGGGGACGTTGTTTTACGCCGTTATATTCATCAGGAACAGGAACACCAGCGGCCTCTAGAATGGTCGGAGTAACATCAGAAATATGGTGGTACTGATTGCGTATCTCACCTTTTGCTTTTATACCATCGGGCCAGTGAACGACCATATGATCCTGCTGACCACCGCGGTGTGAGGTTTGTTTGAAATAACGGAACGGCGTATTGCCCGCCATCGCCCACCCCGCGTGGTAGTGAGGGTAAGTGTTTTCGCGACCCCAGTCGTCGAGGTGACGCAGATTAGCATCGAGTTCCGTTTGCAAACCGTTAAGCACATAGGTTTCGTTAAAGGTGCCCGCCAGGCCGCCCTCAGCACTAGCCCCATTGTCGGAGGTGACAAAAATTAGAGTGTTATCAAATTCATCAATTCTTTTGAGTTCATCAATAACACGACCAATCTGATGGTCGACATATTCCATCTGTGCGGCAAAAACTTCCATCTGCCGGGCGTAAAGCTGGCGCTCTTTTGCTGACAGCGAATCCCACTCGGGAATAATATCAAGACGCTCAGTAAGCTTTGTGTCTTCGGGAATAACACCCAGCGCGATCTGGCGCGCTAATATTTCATCCCGTGCCACATCCCAACCCGCATCGAACTTGCCTTTGTACTTATCAAGGTAGTTATCGGGCGCGTGGTGCGGCGCATGCATGGAACCCGAGGCCCACAGCATCATAAAAGGCAAATCTTTCTTGATTGATTTGTGGCCCGTAATCCAGTTAATGGCACGGTCAGCCAGGTCTTTATCCAGATGCTCAGTTTTGTGATAGGTGTCAGGCGTATGATCATTCCACATAACCGGCACAAACTGATGAACATCCGCCGCCATAAAGGTATAGGCATGCTGGAAGCCTTCACCGCTAGGCCAACGATCGAATGGCCCCACCTGAGATACCTCATAAAGTGGCGTGTGGTCCCACTTACCCAGAGCGTAATTTACATAACCCGCATCCTGGAGGTAATTGGCGACGGATTTGGCGGATGGCGGCATCATAGCGTTATAGCCAGGAAAGCCCATGGCTGTGAGTGCATGACTACCCAGGCCGATAGAGTGCGGGTTGCGTCCAGCCATCAGGGAGGCCCTGGATGGAGAACACAGGGCCGTGGTGTGAAAGTTATTAAACCGCAGACCGTTGGCCGCTAGCGCATCAATATTTGGTGTTTTTATTTGACCACCAAAACTACCGACCTGAGCAAAACCAACGTCGTCCAACAAAAATATAATGACATTAGGTGCATCTTTTTTGGGTCGCGTTTCCGGCGCCCACCATTCTTTTGAGTCCTTGTAGGTTTTTGCAATTACACCACCAAAACCATCGACCTTCTTCGTGACGATATCGGGCGCTTTCATGTCAGAAGCGTCGGAGCGAGCCAATTTCGAAACCGGTACAGTTGCCGCTCCGGGTGATGACTCAAATTCATTGACACTTGCCGAGTCGTCATTACAAGCCCCGAGGACAATTGCTAGAAAGACTAACACCAGGTATTTCATCGGACGTACTCCTCTTATTATTAAAATGCTGGTTTGTTCAATACCCACGGTCTAACATAAAGTTAGTCGATAAATCTGTTCACGACAAATAAAGTCAGCTGATCACGCCGATACCCGACTCATAGTTTGTTTAGTTTTAACTTAGAACGTAGCAACCATCGAGCCAGGGCCGGCATGACGATAATCGCACCAAGCATATTGACCACAAACATAAAGGTTAACAATATACCCATATCGGCCTGGAATTTTAAGGGTGCAAAAATCCAGGCGCCAACACCGACGCCCAAAACCACGCCGGTAAAGATAATTGGCTTGCCAGTGAGTCGCATAGCCTGATAAAAAGACTCCTCTAAGGACTCACCTCGAGAAATATAATCATCCATGCGACTATAAATATATACCGCATAATCTACCCCCACCCCCACACCCAATGCCACCACAGGCAGGGTATTAACCTTCAAGCCAATATCTAGAATAGCCATTAGGGCATAGCATAAAACGGACACCATAGATAAAGGCAGAATAATACACATCATCCCCCCAACGGAACGGAAGGTGATAATAGTCAGCACTATTATTGCCATATACTCCCAGACCATTATCGGCAGCTGAGCTTCTTCAACTGCTACATTAGTCGCAGCAATAATACCGACATTACCTGTGGCCAGCCTTAGCTTGAACACTTCTTCAGGTAGTGCCGATTTAAACGTGTTAATTCCTTCAATAATGGTATTGATCGTTTCTGCTTTGTGATTGGCTGTGTAGATATTGATCGGCATGGCGTTACAGGTGGAGTTCATGTATTCATCTGCACCCGAACCCATGTGCCAAAGCGCAGAGCTCATGGCCTGAGAATTTCGAGACAGGCTGAACCAGCGTGGACTACCTTCGTTGTTGGCCATGAGATAAACTTTAAAGCGATCAGCCAGAGAATCTACAGACTGAACACCTGGCAAATTTCTAACATGCCATGAGAACCGATCGATCTCCTTCATGACTTCATGACTAACACAGGCGTTGTCTTTTGATTCGACCATAACAGTCAACTTGTCGATACCAATGGTAAATCTCTCGGTGATCACGCGGCTATCAACGTTGTAACGTGCGTCTTCACGCAACTCAGGGACGCCGACCTGCGAGTCACCGATCTTTAGATCGTTATTTTTTATGGCGCCCCAAATGGTCAGCAGTACGCAGATGCCTATTATCAGGAGGCTCGGTTTAACACGGGTAAGCTTGGCGAAGCTCCGCCACAGGCGGTCTAGCTTGTGCTCAGTAGCCTCGTGCTTGGCACGCAATCTGTCCAGGTCCCTGACATTAATATAGGAAAGTAATATGGGCAGCAAAACCAGATTGGTGAAAATAATCGCTGCCACACCCACCGTTGCAGCGATAGCCATTTCTCTAATGATTCCAATATCAATCAACAGCACAGTCAAAAATCCGACGGTGTCACTGATCAAAGCAATGATTCCTGGAATGAACAAGGCCTGGAACGCGCGTCTTGCGGCAACAAGCCCGTCAACACCTGTGGCCATAGCTGGTGCCGGTACGACCGGTTCGCCGTCATCATTCCAGGCGCCGCCGTAGAGTATCTCGTTGAGCCAGGCGTTAATTTTCTGAACCCCATGACTAATCCCAATTGAGAACACCAGGAATGGAACCAGAATACTCATGGGGTCAAGCCCGAAGCCCATGAGGGGTAATAAGCCCATCTGCCAGATAACCGCCACCAGGCCACTGAAGACCGGTAATATAGTGGCTCTAATCAAGCCGGTGTAAAGGTATAAAAGCAGCCCGGTAAAAATTAATGTGGCCGCGAAGAAGCTCATGACGACCCGCGCTCCGTCGGCTATATCGCCTGAAGATTTTGCAAACCCAATTATCCGAACTTTAATGGTATCGGTTTCAACGTTTCCGCGAATTTTTTCCTCGATATTTTTAGCCACCTTCTGATAATCAAGAGGCTCCTGAGTATTCGGATTGATATCGAGTAATTCTGCTCGAATCAACGCACCGGAAAAATCACTGGCTACCAGGCTTCCCAGACGACCAGATTTAATAATATTGTTCCGAACAACAGGGAACCATTCGACAGTAGCCCGGAATTCAGCAGGAACTACATTACCTCCGCGAAAGCCATCTTCGACGAGCTCAGCAAAGGTGACATTAGGTGTTAATATCGATGTCACCGTATTGCGGGCGACCCCGGGTAGAAAGAAAACTTCTTCGTTGGCAATCTTTAGCGCATCAAAAAACTCTTTAGTGAAAATGTCACCCTCATCTACCGTGAGCGCGACAATTAACTGATTGCCGCTACCAAATTCCTTGCGGTATTCAACCAACGTTTTGACATAATCGTGCTCGAGAGGAAGTAGCTTTTCAAAACCAGCCTCCATCCGAAGACTTGATGCGTGATAAACCATAAACAGACTGATGACTACAAAGACGCCTAAAATAGCGATACGATGAGAGAACAATTTGCGCTCAAACCAGCTGGTAATTCTTGCCTTTGACATACTTACTTCCAAGGTTACTTAATTAGCCAAAGCCGCCATTTTGTTAGCCGCGTGTCGACGCAAACTGGCTTTTTGACAGACCCTTATTTGCAAACACCGGGCGCCTATAGATTGCCGACACTCAAGCGCTAACCCAAAATAACGTCCAGAATCCAGACACATCGCTCAGCGGGCAGCTAGTGCTCCAACATAAAGGCAGGAATAGTAAAAACTACCTCGACATTTGTCTAATGCATAATTAATGATCTTATGATACGGTTTTTGCATGATATAAAAATAGTGATGTCAACACATCAACTGGCGACCTGGTTAAATCGAATGGATGATCTTGAACCTCCTCGCGAATGCAAAAAGGCAGCGCTGTAGGTCCGCGCAATAAAATATTAATCCTGACGAAAAGTCTTTATTCTGCCCTACTTGGAGGGCTTTCCCTGGATTTGAAGTCCCGCTAAGGTGCTAACAACTTAAGCACAAATCCAAACAGCATTGCTGTTAGATGTTTTATCTATTATTTTTAGTTCGGTTTTCTGTCCGAACCCATGACTCAACCCATTATAACTATCGGGTCAGCTCATCCGCCTGCTTGAGCCGTTTGTCAGCCCCCTCCTGCAAAAGCTTCTCAACACCCCGAGCCGCTTCCAACTCCTTGCCATACATCACGCCGCTACCCGGGCCTTCAGTAGGTGTTACTTCTTCGACCTGCCTCATCACCAAATACATGGTGATACCGAGAACAAGCATTAAAATAATGATCCGCATGATGACGACCTCTATACTCGCAGTTACAGATTATTAAGTTCACCCCAACGGTTCATATGGAAACCAATACCGCCAAAGGTTTGCTCCGCCACCCTCGCTCTTTTGAGAAACAAGCCCGCCTCTTCTTCGTCTGTCATGCCTATACCGCCATGCATCTGGATG
>JAUUYV010000101.1 GCA_030590275.1 Porticoccaceae bacterium | reverse complement strand
GAATCTCTGGAACGAATTCGCTGGCTGGCCTTACTTTACGGGCAGGTGGAAGTGGGTCTAGCGGCAACGGGGGGCTTTCATCGCGAAGAAGATGTTATCAAAGCATTACTGGCCGGGGCCGATGCAGTCTGTCTGTGTAGCGTATTGCTTAAAAGGGGCGAACAGGAGCTGGGCAAAATCCTTAGTGGCATAACGCAGTGGATGGAAGACAATGAATACGATTCAGTGGAGCAAATGAAAGGCAGTGTCTGCCAGGGGCACGCGATTAACCCGGTCGCCTATGAACATGCAAATTATCGGGAAGTACTGGGAAGTTATTGGGCCGATGAAAGTTAAGGAAGCTCTGGACACAGGCACTTATCGAAAAAGCGCCAGAAAAATGCGGGTAATCAGACTAATGACCGTGGTAAATGGCTGTGAGTAAAACAAATAAAATAATCATTATGGGTGCCGCAGGCCGGGATTTTCACAATTTCAACATGGTCTATCGGGACGATCCGCTAAGCGAAGTTATGGCGTTTACTGCCGCCCAAATTCCGCAAATCGATGATCGAGTATACCCGGCAAGCTTGAGCGGGCCACTATATCCCAAGGGCGTTCCCATCATCGCCGAGGAGAGCTTACTGGACTTTTGTTGCGAGAACGAAATATCGCAGGTGATTTTTGCCTACAGTGATATTCCCCATCAAGAGGTGATGCACAAAGCTTCCATTGCGCTCTCTGCGGGCGCTGATTTTTTGTTGCTGGGACCAAATCGAACAATGATCCAGTCGTCACGGCCAGTTATCGCTGTATCAGCCGTGCGTACCGGCTGTGGCAAGTCACAAACCAGTCGCTTTGTGGCCAACTATTTGAACAGCCGTGGCCTTAAGGTAGCGGCCATTCGCCATCCCATGCCCTATGGTGAGCTCAGCAAGCAGGCGGTGCAACGATTCGCACATCGTTCCGACCTGGATGATGCCGACTGCACCATAGAAGAGCGGGAAGAATACGAGCCCTATTTAACAAACGGTATTCTTGTATACGCTGGCGTCGACTATCAGGCCATTTTTGAACAGGCGCAGCAGGAAGCGGATATCATTATCTGGGACGGTGGCAACAACGACTTCCCCTTTGTTCAATCCGACCTGCATCTGGTATTGGTCGACCCCCTGCGGCCAGGACACGAAACGTCGTACCACCCCGGTGAAGCAGTATTGCGTATGGCCGATATCGTCATCGTGCCCAAAGTAAATGTTGCCGCCGAGGCCGACATACAAAAGGTCATTCAGTCAGCCTGTTCAGTCAACCCGACAGCAGCCATTATCAGGGCCGAATCGACTGTTTCCCTGCAAGATATCGAAGCAGTACGCAACAAGCGAGTTCTGGTGATAGAAGATGGTCCGACAACGACCCATGGCGGAATGGCCTATGGTGCCGGTTACATTGCAGCGGTTCAGGCCCCGGCCAGTGAGATTGTCGACCCCCGTAAACAAGCTTCGGCTGACATAAAGACCGTTTTTTCCAATTACCCCCATCTACGGAATATTTTGCCCGCCGTAGGCTATTTCCCAGAACAATTGCGCGCACTCGAACAATCCATTAATGCCATTGATGCGGATGTTGTAGTATCGGCGACACCCTGTGATTTAAGTCATCTCTTATCACTTAATAAACCCATAGTCAGAGTTGATTATGAATATACCGACGGCCCCTCGCCCAACCTGAAAGATGCACTGGACGATTTTCTAATGCAGCAAAAACTCAGCGGCTAATACCTGGATATCCGACCATGCGAATAGTAATTGCCCTGGGCGGAAATGCCCTGCTTAAAAAGGGTCAGCCCCTCGAAGCACATATCCAGAAAGAAAACATTGTGCAGGCAGCTAAATTAATTGCTGAAATTGCCGGTGATCATTCTCTAATAATCACCCACGGCAATGGCCCGCAGGTGGGCTTATTGGCTATGCAAACTGAAAACTATAAGTCGGTCAAGCCCTACCCCCTGGATATACTCGGTGCTGAATCAGAAGGCATGCTCGGTTATCAGATCGAGCAACAGTTGATGAATGCGATGCCCGGGCGCAAATTTGTAACGGTGCTGACCCAGGTTCTCATCGAAGAGAGCGACCCGGCCTTTCAATTGCCCACCAAGCCTATTGGACCGGTTTACCGGAATGACGAGTACAAAAGATTCTCGGGCCAATCCAACTGGACTATGGCGAAAGTAGAAGGCGGGCTACGCCGGGTAGTGCCCTCCCCCGAACCCAAACAAATCATCGAATTGCCCGCCATCAACTTACTGGTTGATCATGGGCTTACTGTGGTGTGTGCTGGAGGCGGCGGCATTCCGGTATTTGCCGACCAGCACGGCCAGATCCAGGGGGCGGCTGCCGTCATCGACAAGGATCTGAGCAGTGCGCTACTGGCCACCGAACTGGGCGCTGACCTTTTGTTACTACTGACCGACATCGATGCTGTGTATGAGAACTGGGGTAAAAAAAGCGCTCTTCCCCTGCGTTCAGCAAGCGCCGAGCGTTTACGCCAACAACGGTTTGAAGTGGGCAGCATGGGACCAAAAGTTGACGCCGCCTGTCGCTTTGTCGAAGCGACAGGCGGGACCGCGAAGATCGGTGACTTGACCGATATTGCCGGCCTTATCGCCGGTAGTAGTGGCACAAGCGTAGTAAGCGCCCCTGCGACCAGGCAATCAATACCTTCGACCGACTAGACTGCGAAAAAAATTAAGGCTTCCCGATAAGCCAGGGCCTTGATTTTCGCACTAATTAAAGTGGAAGCCTTACCCCTGTGAGTTTCCACCCTATACCCCGACGACCCAAAATAAATTTTGTTTCCTTATTTGAATCGCTATCTACGGTAGTTATAGAGAATTCACTGAGCGATTCGTAAGCCATAGAAGCGTTGGATGCCAGATTTGACGAAGCCTCTTCCCCTGCACCGCTACCGGACTCTGGCTTATCTGCGCTCATTAGCTCCTCAATAGATTGTTCTCCTTTCATTAGTTCGGCAATAGGCAGGTCGGCAATTGACACCTCCCCTCTTACCATGCCGGTAATATTGTCAGGTGTTACGTAGGCATCAACTATTTCCGCTACCATTATGCCTCCAAAGGTTTTCCCATAGACTGCAAACTGACTGTCTTTTACTTCGTCTTTCACCATCTCTTTATCAAAAATTACTTTCATTTGTTCTCTTACACTTCGTCGTAATGCCGGAAAGTCGATAAGCTGAGTTAAGGCTTCTTTATCCTGCTGGTCCGCTGCGTTCTTTAATTGATAGGCCGTCATATAAGGTGCAGCAACCACATACCCCAGGACTAACACTGCAACAAGTCCAATGGCTATTTTTAGCTTCATAATTTATTTCCCTATTTATTTTTCTGGTTTTTTTTGATTTAATTTATTCACATTATTAGAAAATCTCTAAGCCAGGTCAAAACACTTACTCAGGCATCACTACCGTTGGATCACCAGACGACCATGTTTGACTCAAACTGTATTTTTTAATTTTCCAGCCCTGATCCGTACGCACCATATCGTATTGATAGCAACCTCCTATTAAATAATGGCGCTCAGCTCTCTCGGAATTTTTTTGCAGATGCTGCGCCTGCAGATACGATCGGCTGCTGGCTTTATCTTCCTCAATTACATGGAAGTCCATGGCAAACTTGATTGACTTGTTATATGTTTTACGCCTTATATAAAGTAAAAGCACCTATGAGGATAAAACCAATACCGGCAATATAATGCAAATACTTCACATTGATGTATTCAGCGAGCAAGCTTCCAGCTAATACACCAATTGCTGACGCAACGACTAACGCAGCAGACGCTGCAAAGAAAACAGTGTATCTACTTACCTCTTTGTCTGTTGCAAATAGCATTGTAGCAAGTTGGGTTTTATCCCCAAGCTCGGCAATAAAAACTGCTACAAATATTGTAATGAATATTTTCCAGTCCATAGGTGAATTATTTTTTTATATGACACATAACAAGTTAATTAAGGATCTTTTGAAAGTTGATATTTTTCACCCTAATCGAATATCCAGCTCCCATTCCCGTTAGCGAGACAGCGGTTATTTTTATTAAGCCGGGAACAAAGCCCACGCCGTTATCGGATTCGGTCATAGAAAACACCCAAAGCATATCGCCAGCGCGCCCAGGAAAACACGAGTAGACCACTGACCGCACCGACGGCGTGGCTTAAGGGAACAACTATAAAATCCCCAGTTACTCCAACAAGCGATGGGCCCGGTCGAACCAACTCCAAAGTGATCTTACCAACGAGAAGCACAAGAACCACAAGACATACAACACGCCACAAACCGGAGGCAGAAAGTCCGCTTAAAGCACAATAAACAAGACTTGCTGTAACAACTCCCGATGCCCCCGCATAATAATGAAGGTCGGGGCGAAAGATGAGTAAAGCTATCCCAATCATCAAGGCCGAAACCACACAAAGCAGAAACAAATGGTGGCTTTCCTGAAGCTCGATTATTGCACCAATAATCGCTAGCGCCGTCAGGTTATAGGCAAGGTGGCTATCCGAATAATGTATCCAATGTCCAGTAACAAGACGCCAGACTTCACCGGAAAGAATGGCCGGGCGATCATAGATTAAATGTTCTGCTGCCCCTGAAAGCAGATAAATGATGCCCCCACTGGCGACCAGAATCGCGGTTCGCCAGGGAAGTTGACACCTACGAGCTGCAGCTACCACTGCCGACACCACCACATACGCTCAGTCAACCAGCCCAGGCAACCTTAGTTACGCTCTTTTATTCTCGCCACTTTATTTCGCTCACCACTCAGGGCGCCGTAAATCCAGGCTAAAGCCATACACCCTAACAAAAACAATTCCAGCAACCCTGTTGCTCCACCACCTGAGGATTTAAAAGTGTCTACTCTCTCCCATTCATTCTCCGACGAGCCCTGCGTTTTCTCAGCAGCTGACTGTTCCTCGATAAATCTGTTCATTGATACTGCTTTTGACATGTCGAAATTATCAAGGCGCGACAAGCTGTTACTCACATTATTGCCTAACTTAGTTGTCGCCGAAAGAAAGCTGCTTATTGATTCTTCATCAGGCTTGCTGTCTTCCGAGGAATACTTTGAGAGATAAATCGATCTGTCGTCCATTCCATTGGATCGAAAGATGATGGCATTGCTGGGAATATGAATTATTTTTCCGTCCACCACAGTAGATGTGGTGACTTTAACGCTAGGGATCAAAAATGCAGGAATAATTGCGATATCCAAAAAGGCGAAGAAACTATTTTGCACTCTTCTTTGGTCTTGCTCATAGGTCAGAATGGCAACAACATCTGCCCCATAAAGGCTTCGTATTGTATTAAGGTCAATTTTTTCGCGGATATCTTCACCACTTATAACCGAAACACTAGCTATATATTTACTATTTTTTAGCAGCTCTTTCTTAAGCTCCTCAGCAGCCAGTCGCAATGTAGACGTCGGAACCATGCGAAAGCTGTGACCTGGAACCATCAGCACAGCTACCGTGGTTGGAAATGTTAAGGGTTCTTTTTCGGCTAAAACCAACGAATCTTTAACCGGCTTCAGCACACTTGAGAGGCTCACGGAGCTAGAGCTTCTGGGTCCCAGGACGCACGCCTGAATACTGATCACCAACACTACAATTAATACGCTTTTAAATATTGAACGTTTCATATTCATTCCTTAACAAAATCAAACGAGCTTACGTTTACTACACTGTTCCAACTTATGTCTACTATCGAAAGCCACGGTCTACCTAAGCGATGAACCAGGCAGCAAAATATACTGAGCTATATGAGTTAATCCACGCGCCAAATCAAGAAAACACCAAAGTCTTTACCAGCCACTAAGGTGTGTCGGCTTTACCTTGATGGCATCTCTAGCAAATTCAACGGTCGAAAGCGATTAAAAAGGGTCAAACGCGCTGATATCATTCTTGCCTTCTACCATTCGGCTCAGGTGAAGCGTACTGAATATAGCGGACACCGTAAACCAGGGACATGACAAGCAGATCAAACATGACGCATAAAAGCTTTATTTGATCTATCTTCCAAAGAATGTTTATATTTCCTATTACCTATAGCTATACCTAACTTGATGCGATAGCGCTTCATCTAAATTTATAGAAATGCAGGAGGATTACCATGCCCACTCAAAAATTCGCCCCCATGAGTAAGAATTTCCCCAGCTTTGATTGCGATGCCCATGTTGTAGAGTCTGAACAGATTTGGGAGCGAGCGAAGGATAATCTTACGCGAGACGAATTCAGCGCATTAAAAGACTCCATCTGGTACGACGGTACCACGGGCCAAATGATCGTAAATGGGACGGCGGGAGCAGGCATCACCGGAGTAAAGGCCGCTGCGGGCAGCACTAACCCCGCTTCGATGGCCGGGCCAGGCATGAAGCACCCTATCCAACGGGCGATTAATGTACGTAATTTGACCGCTGAGACCGCGCTCACCGAGGAGCAGGCCATTTATCTTGACCATCGGGGAGCCTATGACCCCAAAGCTCGGATAAAAGATATGGATACCCAGGGCATTGACCAGGTACTGATTATCCCTTCTGACATCGATACCTATCCCTGGATACAGGATGGCCGAGGAGCCGCAGCCATGTGTAAAGCTTATAACGAATGGGCCTGGGAGTACTCTCAGGAAAACCCCGAACGGATATTTTTTGCTGCTATGTTGCCCCTT
>JAUUYV010000258.1 GCA_030590275.1 Porticoccaceae bacterium | reverse complement strand
GTGATCCACAAAGCGGCGAGATCAAAACAGAGATTGTTACTGGAAATTACGATATGGTTCTTAAGCTTGGCGAGCCGAAAGGTCGACGAGTGTCTGGGGAGATACAGTTCTCCATACCAGGGGAAGGCACTCGGCTGGAGGGAGCGTTTGAAATAGAGTTAAAACCTTAAAAGCCAGGTTTTTTGTATCACCCTAAGGGTATGAAATTGGTCCTTTCGCCAGTTTGGTCTTTATAAGTCCTGATACAATTCTTTATAAATTATGGGAATG
This sequence comes from Porticoccaceae bacterium, assembly GCA_030590275.1. Next base: position 3,525 of record JAUUYV010000258.1, on the reverse strand, counting down.
TGGTTTTTAGTTTTTTCGGCACCAGGTGGTTCTTCGGGCGTGCGTACTGAGGAATACCATTTTCATAAGGCGGGTAGTCTTCCCCCAGAATAAGTGGATCGAGATATTGATAAGCCGCGTCGGTAATACTAAAACCATCTTCGCTAATAAATTCACGAGGCATTTTTTTCTCGACATTAGCAATCTCAGCTAAAGGCGCTTCGCCCAGGGCCCAACGATAGGGTTTACCCGCTTTGCGTTCGATCGTCACCATGATGCCACTTTTCCCTGCTACCGCGTATTCCACAGCGGCTTTGCCGACGGCGTAGGCTTGTTCCACATCGGTGGCGGAAGCAATATGGCGAGCAGAGCGCTGGAGATAGTCAGCCAGTGCCCAGTGGTATTTGTAGCCGAAAGCTTCTTTAATCATGGTAGCCAGGGTCGGGGCCACACCGCCCAACTGCTTATGCCCAAAGGCGTCGGTGGTGCCCGCGTCGGCGATGAAAGTGCCATCTTCGTATTGGGTGCCTTCTGAAGCGACGATAACGCAGTAGCCTTTGTCTTTGACGGTGCTCTCGACTTTCTTCAAAAACTTGTCGTGGTCGAAGGCGATTTCCGGGAACAGAATAATATGGGGTGGGTCGCCAGTACGTTCGGCAGCAAGCCCCCCGGCGGCGGCTATCCAGCCCGCGTGCCGACCCATAACTTCTAAAATAAAAACCTTGGTAGAAGTCTCACACATGGAGGCGACATCAAGGCTAGCTTCGCGGGTGGAGACTGCTACATACTTGGCTACTGAGCCAAAACCGGGGCAGCAGTCGGTAAAAGGTACGTCGTTATCGACGGTTTTGGGGATATGGATGGCCTGAATCGGATAATCCATGGTCTCAGAGATTTGGGATATCTTCAGGCAGGTGTCTGCAGAGTCTCCGCCACCGTTGTAAAAAAAGAAGCCAATATTGTGGGCTTTGAATACTTTGATCAGGCGCTGATATTCACTGAGATCGCTTTCCGGGTTTTTTAGCTTGTAGCGACAGGAGCCAAAAGCTCCCGATGGCGTGTGCTTGAGGGCGGCAATAGTTTCTATGCTTTCTCTGCTGGTATCGATTAATTCTTCCTGCAAGGCACCGATAATGCCGTTGCGTCCGGCCAGTACTTTGCCAATTTGACTGCTGTGTTGACGAGCGGTTTCAATGACGCCGCAGGCGCTGGCGTTAATCACGGCGGTCACGCCACCGGATTGAGCGTAAAAAGCATTGCGTTTAGTCATTTGCCTCTCGGGGTTGCGAATACATTACTGTAAAAGGCGGGCATGATACGGGAATCGTGATCGCGGTGCATGACAGGCCGTCGTTTGTAATGGGATAATTCTCGCCTGACCACAGGGGAAAACATGCATCTTCATATATTGGGTATTTGCGGTACCTTTATGGGCAGTCTGGCTCAGCTAGCCGTTGCTTCTGGGCATCGGGTAACAGGCAGCGATGCCAATGTTTACCCGCCCATGAGCAGCCAGCTTTCCGACGCCGGCATTGAGTTGATAGAAGGCTACGATCCTGCACAGTTGGAACCAGCGCCTGATCTGGTCGTGGTTGGCAACGCGCTGTCTCGGGGTAACCCCTGTGTTGAGTATGTGCTGAACAAAGGCTTGAATTACACCTCTGGCCCACAATGGTTGGGTGATCACTGTTTGCCAGGCCGCTGGGTGTTGGCGGTAGCAGGCACTCACGGTAAAACTACCACAGCAAGTATGCTGGCCTGGATTCTCGATTACGCCGGTCTCAATCCCGGCTATTTAATTGGCGGGGTACCTAAAAATTTCGGTGTCTCAGCTCGTCTGGGCGATAGCCCGTTTTTTGTGGTGGAAGCGGATGAATACGATACCGCTTTTTTCGATAAACGCTCCAAGTTCGTTCACTACCACCCGCGCACCCTGGTACTTAATAATCTCGAATTTGATCACGCCGATATTTTTCCCGATCTCGCGGCAATTCAAACCCAGTTCCACCACCTCGTGCGCACGGTGCCCGGCGAAGGACTTATTATCTGGCCAGAAGAGGAGCGGGCTCTGGCAGTGGTGCTGGAAAGAGGCTGCTGGACACCGACCGAAGTTATTAGTGCGGGTAACGCTTCGACCAATATGCCTAAAAATTGGCAAAGCCGTTTACTCGACCCTTCGGGCAGTGACTTCGAATTGCTTCTTGCCGGCAAAAGCGTGGCAAGGGTGCAATGGGAACATATCGGTGCCCATAACGTAGCCAATGGTGTGGCGGCAATGGTCGCAGCTCGCCATGCTGGAGTACCCATTGAGGTCGCCGCCGAGGCCCTGGGCCAATTCGAAGGCGTAAAGCGTCGCATGGAATGTTTGGCCGATATCGATGGTGTCCGCATCTACGATGATTTCGCTCATCACCCCACGGCAATTGCCACAACCCTGCAAGGTTTGCGCACGCAGGTTGGGGACGAAAACATCATCGCGGTGATTGAGCCTCGTTCTAACACCATGAAGCTGGGCATACATCGCGATCAGCTGGCGGCATCGACAGTGGAAGCGGATCAGGTGTTCTGGTATCAGCCTTCGGGTTTTGACTGGTCTCTCGATGACGTAGTTGTTGTGTCAGCGGGTACGCAGGTGGTAGCGGATCTCGATAACTTGCTCGAAGTAACCATTAAAGCTAGCAAACCGGGCACTCATATAGTCATTATGAGTAACGGCGGCTTTGGCGGGTTTCACCAAAAGTTGATCACTGCGCTGTCGAAGAGTAAGACATCTGCAAACTAGTTAGGCCGCTTAGTATCAAGTTTGAACCTTTGGCGAATTAAAAAAAACGATGATAAAAAGACTCGAACTTTTTATTCTGCTTACGGCAATGGTCGCGGTGTTGCTGTGGTCCTGGTTTAATCCCTTCGATCGCGCTACCTGGTGGATGGAGGCGCTGCCGGTGTTGATTGGCATAGTAGTGTTAACGGCAACTCGCTATCGCTTTCCGCTGACCCGTTTATTGTATTACCTGTTGTTTATTCACGGAGTTATTTTAGTGGTGGGTGCCCATTACAGTTATGCGCGTGTACCCTTTGGTTTTTGGTTGCAGGACTTACTGGGTTTTGAACGCAATCCCTATGACCGCCTGGGTCACCTGGCCCAGGGGTTTATACCCGCGATATTTGCGAGAGAAATTTTAATACGCAACTTTGTGGTGAAATCGGTGGGCTGGTTATTTTTTCTGGTGATCTGTATTTGTCTAGCCTTTAGTGCCTTTTACGAATTGGTCGAATGGTGGGCTGCCGTCATTGGTGGCGACGGTTCCATCGAGTTTCTCGGCACTCAGGGGGATGTGTGGGATGCTCAGTGGGACATGCTCCACGCTATGGTTGGGGCATTGTTGGCTCAGGTTTTGCTGAGTGCTCAGTTGCGGCGGCAAATTGATTTGACGCCCTGGTCCCTGGAGAAGTAAGTGGCTCTGGGCGAGCTGTTTCGTTATCCAAATTATAGAGAAGGATATTCCGCACTTATCGGAATGGATCGCTGAGTACCATTGTGACGAC
>JAUUYV010000076.1 GCA_030590275.1 Porticoccaceae bacterium | reverse complement strand
GAATATAACTGCGTTTCACATCAGCAAACTCAGTTTTGAGTTTTTCCTCAGAGGGATCTACGATCATTTGACTTTTTTTACCAAACACAAACTCTTCCACCTCAAGAAAACCCATCAAATCGCTCTGATAGACATGTCGGGCATAGACTTCATATACCTGACCCTGATTAAAGAAGGTGATTTTGTACATGGGCGTACTACTCATAGCTTAACTCTCGCAATAGCACTGACAAGAATAGCATGATGGGGTCTTACTGCGGCTTTTCAAGCCTGCACTAAGCCGCCAATTAGGTATAATTGGCGGCTGAACAAGCTCTGATAAACCCGAACACACTAAAAACACAATGACCAATCCCAAGGCTAAAAAACTACACATCGTGACCCACGGTTGCCAGATGAATGAATACGATTCGTCACGAATGCGCGATCTGCTGGGAGAAAGCCACGATCTGGTGTCCACGGATGATCCTGCAGAAGCGGATGTACTACTACTCAACACCTGCTCAATCCGTGAGAAAGCTCAGGAAAAAGTATTCCATCAGTTGGGCCGCTGGAAACATTTAAAGGAAAGTAAACCGGGTTTAATTATTGGTGTTGGCGGCTGTGTTGCTAGCCAGGAGGGGGATGCCATTGCAAAACGTGCACCCTATGTTGACCTGGTATTTGGCCCACAGACACTCCACCGCTTGCCGAAAATGATCAACGAGCGACACCAGGGTAAGCACACTGTAGTCGTGGATATCAGCTTCCCTGAAATCGAGAAATTCGATCACCTGCCAATGCCAGAAGCCAATGGTGTAAGCGCTTTTGTCTCAATTATGGAAGGTTGCTCAAAATACTGTACTTTTTGTGTGGTGCCTTACACCCGGGGGGAGGAGGTCAGCCGCCCGGTAATGGATGTGTTGACTGAAATTGCGCAACTCGCAGATCAGGGCGTACGAGAGATTAACCTCCTGGGTCAGAATGTGAATGCTTATCGAGGCGAAATGCCCGATAGTTCTATCTGTGACCTCGCGGATTTAATACCTAATGTGGCCGTCATTAACGGCATCGACCGCATTCGCTATACCACTTCTCACCCGGTGGAGTTTTCCGATGCGCTGATCGACGTATATGCCGAAGTCCCGGAACTAGTCAGCCATCTTCATTTACCCGTGCAAAGTGGTAGCGATAAAGTGCTGGCGGCCATGAAACGAGGGCATACGGTACTGGAATACAAGTCCAAAATCCGAAGGCTGCGCGCACTCCGGCCAGATATCAGCATTTCTTCCGACTTTATTATCGGGTTCCCTGGTGAAACAGAGGACGACTTTGAACGCACTCTAAGGTTGATCGACGAGATTGGCTTTGATCACTCATTCAGCTTTATTTATAGCGCACGACCAGGCACTCCTGCAGCAGACTTGCCCGACACCACGCCGGAACACGTCAAGAAACAACGTTTGCAAACGCTACAGCACCGAATCAGCCAAAATACCGCTGAAATTAGCCGCAAAATGGTTGGGGAAACCCACCTGATACTAGTTTCGGGTATTTCTAAAAAAGATCCAGGACAGCTACAGGGCCGAACCGAAAACAATCGTGTAGCTAATTTTAGCGCTAGTAATCACAACTTAATCGGTGAGTTTGCTGCAGTAACGATTCAGGCCGCCCTGCCCAATTCTCTAAGAGCCTCCCTAAAGCCCGAAAACATTTAACCCGCTAATAACTATTTTGAATAAAAACACTATTTCTATTATTTTATTCGATATAAACAATGAGACTTCGGCTATTTCCCACCACCATTAAAGTCGCTATGCTTGCGCTAACGCTACCCACTGGCACTGAAGGCACAAAAATCTCCATTTGAACACTGTCCCTGCTGTACACACCATTACCCTCGATCCCCACGACACCCGCCGCCTGGCAAGCCTTTGCGGGCAGTTTGATGAAAACCTGCATCAAATAGAACAACGCCTCGACATTGAGATCCACAGTCGCGGCAATACCTTTTCTTTTTATGGTGACGCTACACAAACCCTGGCCGCCTCGAGCCTGGTACGCCAGCTTTATAAAGAAACCCGCAACTCCACCCACATTAGCCCCGAGCGAATACATGTATCTCTGCAGCAATCGGATATGGAGCTGCGTTTAACACAATTAAAGATGAATACACCTGAATGCGCCGCATCAAACATTAATCATCACAACGAACAACTTTCACTGTCTCACTATCAACACCCAGAGAACAACTTAATGGACAAGCCCTCTACTCATATGGACATAACTAATAATTCATCGAAAGACAGTAACAATGTCGCCGACTTTACGGTCATACGCGCCAAAAAAGGCAATATCCGTCCCCGCGGTCTAAACCAGCAGCATTATGTCAGGGCTATTCAAACTCACGATATCAACTTTGGTATTGGACCGGCAGGAACGGGAAAAACCTACCTGGCCGTAGCCTGTGCAGTAGAATCTTTTATGCGTAACGAAGTAGAGCGCATTTTGCTGGTCCGGCCAGCCGTAGAAGCCGGAGAAAAACTCGGCTTCCTACCCGGTGATCTAAGTCAGAAAGTCGACCCTTACTTACGACCACTCTACGATGCCCTCTACGAAATGATGGGTGTTGAAACCGTCGGCAAGCTCCTGGAGCGGCAGGTTATTGAAGTCGCACCTCTCGCCTATATGCGTGGCCGAACACTGAATAATGCCTTTATCATTCTCGACGAAAGCCAGAACACAACCCGCGAACAAATGAAGATGTTTCTGACTCGCATCGGATTAGGTTCTACCGCAGTCATCACTGGCGACCTTACTCAGGTTGATTTACCACGAGGCACGCACTCAGGGCTGGTTCATTCGTCTGCTATACTAAGTGGCGTCGAGGGTATCTCCTTTACCCGGTTTTTGGCAAAGGACGTAGTACGTCACCCTCTGGTACAACGCATAGTGGAAGCTTACGACCACCACGAAAACCCTGGCGACGATAATCTCCAGCCCAAATCTGAACTATGAATATAAGCGCCACAATCGAAAACACCTGTGAAGGCGAAGAGGTTCCCGACCCATCGATGATGCGTCGCTGGCTGTCAGCGGCGCTAACTCATTACCCCAATAATGACGTGGAACTTAGCATTCGCATCGTCGATGAAATCGAAAGCCAGGCCTTAAATCTGCGTTATCGGCAGTGCGAGGCGCCAACTAATGTTCTGTCATTTCCTGCCGACCTTCCCGCTTATGTCCAACTACCCTTATTAGGCGACCTGGTGATTTGTGCTCCCGTAGTTGCGCGGGAAGCCCGAGAACAGCGCAAAACTCTAAATGCCCATTGGGCGCATATGGTAGTGCATGGAGTACTTCACCTGCTGGGCTACAACCACATTCAAGACAGCGAAGCCACCATTATGGAAGCTCTTGAAACGGACATTCTCAGAAACCTTAATTACCCTGCACCCTACACACCGGCAACGGCTGGTAGTGTCTAGCTACGATAACATTCGAAATAACTAAGCATGAATACTAAAACCAATGGTAGTCGCCAGCGCTGGTACCAAAAACTCATCGCTGTTTTTAGCATTAAACCCAAATCCCGCGAGGAGCTGGAAGAAATGCTGGAGACCGCCCACGAAGAGAACATTCTAGACAACGAAGCACTGGACATTATCAAGGGCGCGCTGCAGGTCTCAAAACAGCAGGTGCGAGAAGTCATGGTACCCCGCACGCAAATGGTGGTCATCGAGGCCGACTCTGCGCTCGACGATATCCTTTCTATAGTGGTGGAATCGAAACACTCAAGATTTCCCGTTGTAGGAGAGTCTTTGGACGACATCAGAGGTATTCTGTTGGCTAAAGATTTACTGCCACTTATGCTGGGTAACCGCGAACAATTTGAGCTGACTAAAATCTTAAGGGCTGCCACTACTATTCCCGAAAGCAAACGCCTGAATATACTATTGCGCGAGTTTCGCGAGCAACGCTATCACATGGCAATGGTAGTAGACGAATACGGCAGCGTGTCAGGACTTGTCACTATTGAAGACCTCCTGGAGGAAATTGTCGGCGAAATTGAAGACGAAACGGATATGGAAGAAAACCAGCATATTCGTACCAATGACAACAATCATTTCGTGATTGCCGCCCTGACCCCCATCGATGAATTCAACGAACACTTCAGTACCGACCTAAGCGAAGAGGAATTCGATACCGTTGGCGGTCTGGTCACCCACGCCTTTGGGCACTTCCCCACGGTTGGGGAGATCATCGAAGTGGAAGACTTTATTTTTACTATTTTGCAAGCTGATGAACGGCAGATACACCAGCTCGACATGACCACCAATACTAGCAAAAGAGGCACATCTGATGTCCACGTCTCGGACAAGCCCTAAACGCGGAAGTACCTCTTCAGGTAAAACGCCTCTCGGAAAATATGCATTCGCACTGATAAGCGGTGCAATAATGCCCCTGGCCTTTGCACCCTTTCATTACTGGGGGCTTGCCCTATTGAGTGTCTGCGCATTGAGTTTGTTGCTGATGGATACAAACCCTCGGAGCAGTTTCACACTGGCATTCAGTTTCGGACTAGGTCTATTTGGTACGGGAACGTCCTGGGTTTACGTTAGCATCCACGACTACGGCGAGGCTCCAGTACTGTTGGCGGCAGCCCTTACCGGAGTTTTTGTGCTCAGCATCGCCCTACTTTTCGCTCTGCCTTTCATCCTATACGGCATGCTAGATAAGCGGCGGGCAGCGGTTCAATTACTCGCCTTTCCTGCACTGTGGATACTTGGAGAGTGGTTTAGAAGCTGGTTTTTGACTGGCTTTCCCTGGCTACTGCTGGGTTACTCTTCCATCGATACCTGGTTATCCGGATGGGCCCCGGTTGCCGGAGTTTATAGTCTTAGTGGCGGTATTGCACTTACCGGCGCAAGCATTGGTCTGCTAATAACGAACCGCTTGAGTAATGCTGCTATCGGCGGCCTTATCATGCTCGCGATTACCTGGGGCGGAGGGCTCTACTTACAGGAAAAGTCCTGGACAGAACCTGTGGGAAAAACGCTCTCGGTTGCGCTAGTTCAACCTGACCAGGCGATACTACAAAAATGGGATCCGGACGCCATCCCAGCGATTCTCGATAACTTCGCCACCACCAATACCAAACTTGCAAACAACGAACTGGTGATCTGGCCCGAAGCGGCTATCCCCCGCTTAAAGCACACAGTACAAACCTTCCTCGACGAACAAGATAAGCTCGCCACCAGTTCAAACACCGCCTTGCTGCTTGGAATCCCAATTGCGGATTACGAAACTGACTACTATAACGGGGTCATTGGTCTCGGCATCGCCTCTGGGGAATACCGTAAACAGCATCTGGTTCCGTTTGGAGAATACATACCCCTCGAACGCTGGTTGCGAGGAGCTATCGCATTCTTTGATTTACCGATGTCCGCCTTTAAATCCGGCCCCAAAAATCAGACGCTTATTCATATCGGAGATGGCATTTCGGTCGCAACAGCAATTTGCTACGAAATTGCATATCCCAGTCTCGTTGCCCAGGGTGCAGCTGACGCTAATTTATTACTCACAATTAGCAACGACACCTGGTTTGGTGCATCTCTTGGCCCTCATCAGCATTTGCAAATGGCGAGAATGCGAGCACTGGAACATGCCAAACCACTACTCAGAGCCACTAACGATGGCATTACAGCCATTATTGATACCAAAGGAAATATTGACGCGAGCATTCCCGCATTTGAAGCTGGTGTGCTGAAAAACTCTGTCACACCAAGAAAGGGCTCCACGCCCTATGTTCGCCAGGGTTCACTGCCAACAATTGTGATTTGCCTGGTGCTAACGGTATTAGTGGCAGGAGCTGGGGTTTTTCGAAAAACCAATTAGACTTTAGATGTCAGATAAGACCATGCGAATAATTTGTGCTGCACCCTTTCCAACATCAATGAACTCGGAATACCTGGAGACAAGTGCAACTTCATTTAGGGCCTGTTAACACTAATGGGATACACCATCTTTTGACACTACCTTTATAACTGTTAGCCATAGGATATAGAGATCAAACCAAAACGACTTCCTTTCCAAATACTCTATATCAAGCAACACTTTGTCCGCAATTATCGGTTCGTCGCGCCCGTTTACCTGGGCCCAACCGGTAATACCAGGTAATAACTTATCTACTCCCTTTTCTGCACGTAAGGAAATCAAATCATCCTGATTAAATAAGGCAGGGCGAGGGCCCACGAAACTCATCTGTCCCAACAGTACACTCCAAAGCTGCGGCAACTCATCAAGACTTGATTTGCGCAAGTAGTCACCAATAGGCGTCAACACACTTTTGGGATCGTCAAGTAAATGGGTCGCTACAGCTGGCGTATCAATATACATAGTTCTGAATTTGGGCATCTTGAAAATAGTATTGTTTATGCCTATCCGATCAGACCAGTACAATGCGGGACCTTTTGAACTCAATCTAACTGCGAAAGCCACCAACAAAATAGGTATCATTAATATAACGCTAACCAATAGAGCTAGTAATAAGTCAAAACCGCGTTTGATCATTAATCCCGACTCTCTTCACCCCGAAGATAAGCCGCCGCTACTTTCCTCAAACCCTGTTCAACAGTGATGGGCGGCGACCAGTCTAACAAGTCTTTTGTTTTAGAAATATCTACCTGTAAAGAACCAACGAGCCGCCGCGCTATATCCCTTTTACCCAAAAGAGAAGCCACACCACTTACTACAAACACAGGCACCGGTATAAGACGCGAAGGTTGGCCGAGGGCTTTCGCCATACCCAGCAATAATTCAGTGGTTGATAAATCATCATCATCACTGACCAAGAATACTTGGTCTTTAGCATTTGGGTGATCAATACAAACACAAATCAAATCGACTAAATTATCCAGCGCGACAAATGATCGTTTATTCCTAATCATACCCAGAGGAAGGGGAACACCTCTATGCACCCAACGCAACAAGCTTAAAAAATTAGCTTTTACACCCGGCCCATAAACTAAAGGCGGGCGAATAATTATAAGCTCAAGCCCTGTTTCTTTTGCTATTTCCAGCAAACCTTGCTCTGCTTCGTATTTAGAAAGGCCGTAGGGGTCTAGCGGGAGTCCTGTATCACTACTCACAAAGGGCTGTTTACCTGTATTTTCACCATTAACCTTAATGCTACTCAAAAATATAAATCGTTTAACACCCGCTTTAGCAGCCTGCCGAGCCAAAGTTAAAGTGCCGTAGGTGTTCACCTCACGAAATTCGGCCAAAGGATCGGCTGAGCTGTCATCCATAATATGAACGCGAGCCGCCAGATGCACTACCACGTCCACATTATCAAGCGCGTCGCCCCAATAGGTATTAGCATCAATTCCATCAATTGTGAACGATGAAGCAGAGGGCTCCTGGAGTTTACTGCGACCAACAGAACGAACATGCGCACCAAT
>JAUUYV010000218.1 GCA_030590275.1 Porticoccaceae bacterium | reverse complement strand
TTTTTACCGGCTTTGCGCAGGTCTACCCGGGCACCGATTACATCGATAATGTCTGTACGATCGAGTAGATCGTCGATAAAGTTTTGGGGGATTTTGCCAGCCATGTCGGAGCTATTTAAGCATGGCTGCGGAGGAATGTTTAGGTCTGGGCGACAATTACCCGAGTTTCGCCTTTATGCGTTGACTCACTGCACCGATATCGGCGCGCCCCTGAAGCTGGGGTTTGAGTATGGTCATGACTGTACCCATGTCTTTCATAGAGGCCGCCTCGGTACTGGTAATGGCATCGCTAATTAGAGTGTCAATTTCGGCGTCGGAGAGTGCTGCTGGTAGAAATTCAGCAATGACGTCGATTTCGGCGTGTTCCAGGATGGCGAGATCATCGCGACCAGCATCCCGAAATTGAGTCTCGGAGTCTTTGCGTTGTTTGGTCATTTTGTCGAGGATGATCAGAATTCGCTCATCGCTCACATCAATGCGCTCGTCTACTTCAATACGCTTGATGTCTGCCAGCATCAGGCGAATCGCGCCAAGGCGAGGTTTGTCCTTTGCACGCATGGCATCTTTCATGGCGTCGAAAATGCGAGTTTTCAGTGTGAGTTCATTCATGATATGGCCGGAAGGGTTTGCTAGAGGGCAGTGTGTACAAAGCGGTCGGATAGGGCAAGCGTAAGTTACTGTGGTTTTTGAAAGTAACGAGGCATAGATATTTCGCTTTATTTATCTGATATAGGCCTTAATGCATGCACAGGGAGGGCAGAAACTATTAGAGCCGGTCATAACCGGCTCTAAATGAGTGTGTTCCTACTAATCGCTCGATATAATTCGGGGAGAATAGCTTATCTCGTTAGTAGGTCTAGCTCGTTCAAACTAGTACAGGCGTACGAACTTGCGGGTCTCTCGCGATTGCTTCTTAGCATGACGTTTTACTGCTGCTGCGGCTTTGCGTTTGCGAGCCCAGGCGGGTTTTTCATAATATTCGCGGCGGCGTACTTCGGCCAAAACACCAGCTTTTTCACAGGAACGCTTGAAACGGCGCAGTGCGATATCGAAGGGTTCGTTTTCTTTAAGACGTACTGTAGGCATCTATATTCTCTATCTGTATATCAGTTTGCTCAATTCCGGCGCGCATTCTAATGCTTTCGCTGTATGGTTGCAAAGGGCCTGATTCACATCGTCTGGATCAATTGGCTGAAGTTTGAAACAGTACGTGTTGTAAGCCCCTAGTTTTGGCTAGAGAGCGGCCTTATGATGGCGCGGCTGAGTGTTGGATAGCGATAAAGGACTCAAAAATATGCGGGTACTGGGTGTCGAAACCTCCTGTGATGAAACCGGTGTAGCGGTATACGACAGCGAGCAGGGTTTGCTTGCTCATCGTCTATATAGCCAGGTGGCGGTTCATGCCGAGTACGGTGGTGTGGTGCCCGAGCTGGCTTCTCGCGATCACGTACGCAAATTATTACCGATGATCCGTCAGGTACTGGCGGATGTTGGTTCTTTGTCAGTTGAAGGCTCTCTATTCGCTGAGGGCTCTATACCTGCTGAGGGCTCTTCATCCACTGATATAGATGGTATTGCCTATACTGCGGGGCCGGGTTTGATAGGTGCTTTGATGGTTGGTGGAGCGGTAAGTCGCTCTTTAGCCTATGCCTGGGGAGTGCCCGCAGTCGGTGTCCACCACATGGAAGGGCATCTACTGGCGCCTATGTTGGAAAAGAATCCGCCCAAATTTCCCTTCGTAGCGTTGCTGGTATCCGGTGGGCATACCATGCTGGTACGAGTGGAAGCGATTGGCAATTACGAAATTCTTGGGGAATCTCTGGACGATGCTGCTGGCGAAGCTTTTGACAAGGCGGCAAAAATGCTCGACCTGGATTATCCCGGTGGGCCGCAAATTGCGCGTCTGGCGGAGCAGGGTGATGCCTCACGCTTTCGTTTTCCTCGACCGATGACTAACCGTCCCGGTCTCGATTTTAGTTTTTCCGGTTTAAAGACCTACACCTTAAATACGGTTGCCGAGCACAAGGGTGACGATGTCTTGCCCGATGAGCAGACCATGGCCGATATTGCCTGTGCTTTTCAGGAGGCAGTGGTGGATACTCTGGTCATTAAATGCCGTCGCGCTATAGAGCAAACCGGATTGAGCACTCTGGTTATTGCTGGCGGTGTATCGGCCAATACTGTGTTGCGACACAGGCTGGAAAAGGCTCTTGCTAAGCAAAATGCGCAGGTGTATTACGCTCGACCAGAGTTTTGTACTGACAACGGAGCTATGATCGCCTATGCCGGTTGTCAGCGTCTGTGTCATGGCCTACAGGATGATCTGGCTATTCGAGCACAGCCGCGCTGGCCGATGGATACCTTGCCTGCTCTGGTATAAAAAATACCTGGAAACACTGTAATGGAAAAGGAAAGTTAAATGGATATTGTTTATATCCGGGATTTGCGCATTGACACGACCATCGGTATTTACGATTGGGAGCGGGAAGTACGGCAGACTATTTCCCTCGATTTAGAAATGGCCTCTGATATACGCAAAGCCGCTGAGACGGATGATATTCAGTACGCCCTGAATTACAAAGCGGTCGCCAAGCGTATTATTAGTCACGTGGAAGCTAGCGAGTGCCTGTTAGTGGAGCGAATGGCTGAAGAGATTGCTGGGATAGTACTCAATGAGTTTGCGGTGGTCTGGTTGCGGTTACGCTTGAGTAAACCCGGTGCCTTACGTGGTTCGCAGGATGTCGGGATTATTATCGAGCGCGGAAATTTACCTGAAACACCCAGGCTGGGAAACGCAGGTGCGGTTAAGAGCAGGCAAGGGCCCTGATGGTCAAAGTCTATTTAAGTCTGGGCTCTAATATCGATCGAGAGCGTTATCTGGGTGCGGCCCTCGATGCTTTGCGGGATAAGTTTGGCGACATACGTCTTTCCCCGGTCTATGAAAGTGAGGCTGTGGGGTTTGAGGGTGATTCTTTTTATAACCTGGTAGTGGGTGTAGATACCGGCTTGCCGGTGGGTGATCTGGCTCGATATCTGCGAGGTGTTGAGGAGCTTAATGACCGGCAGCGTAGCGGTGGGAAGTTCAGTTCACGGACACTGGATATCGATATTCTCACCTATGGTGAACTTAGCGGGCCTGTTGATGGCCTGGAGCTACCCCGCGACGAGATATTAAAGTACGCCTTCGTTTTGTTGCCGCTGGCCGATATCGCTGGAGATGAAAAGCATCCGGTGTTGGGTAAGACTTACCGAGATCTGTGTGCTTCGCTGATGTTTGATATTAAATTGCCGAACGAAACAGGCGGTTCAAAAGTTAGCCCAAAAGAAACCAGCTCGAAGGATAATAAAAGTAGCCAGAAGCTATGGCCTGTTGATTTTACCTGGCAGGGTAAGCAGGTTTCTTTTTCGAAAACTAATAATTGAGCGTTCAGGTGAAGATTTTTTACTATCCCTTTTTTTTAAAAAACATTTCAAGAAACGTCCCCCTTTAGCATCCCTGCCAAAGGTTGTGGAGGTGTCTATACCGATATTTAAGAATGTTAATTGATGTCAATGCGTCGCCTGGCAGGGGTGACTTCTGTTGCCTTTGGTGCGCTTAATTTAAGGACTCCATCCTTGAAGGCGGCAGTAATGTCCTCCTCGTGAATATCGCTGCCGAGGTTGAAGCTGCGCATGTATTTTCCATACCGTCTTTCCTGCCGGATAATGCGGCCTTCTTTTTCCTCGGTATCCTCTTGCCTGGTTTCTGCGCTGATAGTTAAGACGCCATCCTCAAGATCAATATGGATGTTCTCCTGGTCCACACCAGGTAATTCCGCAGTAATTTCATAATGATCTTTTTTTTCCTTAATATCCACTCGGGGAGAAAAAAAACCAGTTTCCACCACTTCAGCTTTACTTAACGGTGACCAGATGTTGTCAAAAACCCGATCAAGGTCGAGAAGATTTCCTCTTGGTACAAGTGACATGGTGAGCCTCCAATAAAGTATCTTGATTGATGTGCTTTACTATATGGATTCCAGCAGTCTGTTTTTCAAGTATTATTTTTTGTAAGGTTTTAGAGTTTGATCTAAATCAAACAAACAAATTAATAATAATAATTACAGTAAGCAGATAAAAGTTTTGACCAGGAAAAAACTAATAGTTTTTTATTTGATATGGAGCTGCTTGGTGGCCTTATACGAAATAAAACTAGGCGGGGCATTAGATGATAGTTAGTGCGTAAGTATTGGGGTGCTTACCAGGAAAACAAGCCTGTAAGTATTGAAAAATATCGCTTAGGAAAACTGATTTATGGGTGGGTATCTACAGGGGAACCTGATTTAAGATAGATGACTGCCGCCATCGACAGCAATTATCTGGCCACTTAT
>JAUUYV010000221.1 GCA_030590275.1 Porticoccaceae bacterium | reverse complement strand
CCCCAGAAGAACGCGAAAAGCTCGATGGGCTTTATGAATGTATTCTGTGCGCCTGTTGTTCTACTAGCTGTCCGTCCTTTTGGTGGAATCCGGATAAATTTATTGGGCCTGCGGGCCTGTTGCAGGCTTATCGTTTCCTGGCTGATAGTCGGGATACGGCTGACGAAGAGCGCCTGTCGAAACTTGATGATCCTTTTAGCGTCTTTCGCTGTCATGGTATTCAGAACTGTGTCTCTGTCTGCCCAAAAAGTTTGAATCCAACACGGGCAATTGGCCATATTCGCTCAATGCTTTTGCGTAGTGCGACATAAGCGCAACATAAGTCTTACGACGCTTCGATGCGACTAGTGTGGTGGGGCGTATTAATTGAATAGCTCCGTCTTACCCACGAGTTAAAGCTACTTTATTATTTTTTGTGTGTTCTAAAATCGTATTAGAGATGCTGATACACTTGCCTAAATTCTTGCCGGGACCGCAGTACGATGCCTGATAGCGCCCCTCATAGCGTAATGGAGCAATTCCTCCGTACCTCCCATTTTTCTGGAGGAAATGCCGCTTATGTTGAAGGCCTGTACGATTTGTACCTTCACGAACCGCAAAGCGTGCCAGAAGAGTGGCGCGCTTTTTTTGACTCCCTGCCGCGGGTAAACGGTAACGTAGCGCCCGACACTTCTCACGATACGGTTCAGGCTCATTTTGAGTTAATCGGCCGACGCCAGGCACGACCAGTTCCTGCACCAGGTTCCGGTGGTGTGAATGTGGAGCACGAACGTAAACAGGTCAAAGTTCTGCAGCTGATTAGCTCCTATCGAGAGCGCGGTCATCAACACGCGGATCTCGATCCGCTTGGCCTGATGGAACGGGAACAGGTCCCGGATCTGGAGCTGGCTTTTCACGGTCTTACCCCCGCGGATCTCGATACGACTTTTCAAACGGGGCCTCTGTATCTCGGTCTAGATGAAGCCACGTTGCGGGACATTATCGATAGTCTGGAGGCAACCTACTGCAAGCATCTCGGCCCCGAGTTCATGCACATTACTTCGCTAGAAGAAAAGCAGTGGCTACAACAACGCTTTGAGAGTGCTCGGTCTCGCCCCAAATACGAAGAAGAAGTCCGCATTCGAGTGTTGCAGCGTCTAATTGCAGCAGAGGGCCTGGAAAAACATCTGGATTCGAAATACCCAGGGACCAAGCGCTTCGGCCTGGAGGGCGCAGAAAGCTTCATCGCAATTATAGATGGCCTAATCAATCGGGCTGGGGAATACGGGGTACAGGAAATTGTCCTGGGCATGGCCCATAGGGGCCGGCTGAATGTTCTGGTGAATGTCTTAGGCAAAAACCCTGCGGATTTATTTGAAGAGTTCGAGGGAAAAAAAGTTTTGAGCACCTCGGGGGATGTGAAATACCACCAGGGTTTTTCCTCCAATGTGATGACGCCGGGTGGTGAAGTACATCTCGCCTTGAACTTTAATCCCTCTCATCTGGAAATTGTATCGCCAGTGGTGGAGGGTTCATCCAGGGCTCGGCAGGATAGGCGAAAAGATATCGACGGTAGCCAGGTGGTGCCAATTATCGTGCACGGTGATGCGGCTTTCGCAGGCCAGGGCGTGGTAATGGAGACCTTTCAAATGTCTCAAACTCGCGCTTATTTCACCGGCGGTACGGTTCACGTGGTGTTAAATAATCAGATCGGTTTTACCACTAATCGTCGGGAGGATGCCCGTTCCACAGAGTATTGCACCGATGTGGCAAAAATGGTGCAGGCGCCGATTTTTCATGTCAATGGCGACGATCCCGATGCGGTTCTATTTGCGGCCTTGCTGGCGATGGATTATCGGTATCAGTTTAAAAAAGACGTAGTGATCGATCTTATTTGCTACCGTCGTCGTGGTCACAATGAAACCGATGAGCCCTCAGGTACACAACCATTGATGTACCAGAAAATTCGCGAGCATAAAACAGTTCGTACTCTCTATGCGGAAAAGCTAATTGCTGAAAAAGTACTGAATGAGCAAGCCTGTGAGGACATGTCGAATGCCTATCGGGATAGTCTCGATCGAGCTGAGCACGTGACCCACAATTTGGTATCGGAGCCCGATACCGCCTTATTTGTCGATTGGACACCCTACCTGGAACACGATGGTGGTCAATCGGTGGATACTCGTTTTGATCTGCAGAAATTACAGGAAGTCGCGCACAAGGTATGCCACATTCCAGAAGGCATCGTTCTGCAACGGCAAGTGCAAAAGATCTACGACGACCGTCGAAAAATGGCAGGTGGAGCGCTCGCCCTTAACTGGGGTATGGCGGAGATTCTGGCTTATGCAACTTTGCTTGAAGACGGCTATCAGGTGCGCATGAGCGGTCAGGATGTTGGACGCGGCACCTTCGCTCACCGCCACGCCGTGGTGTTTAATCAAAAAGATGGCGAACCCTATGTTCCCCTCGAACATCTGAACCCAGATCAGCCACGCTGTGATATTTACGATTCATTTCTTTCCGAGGAGGCCGTTCTCGGTTTTGAATACGGTTATTCGACGGCAACACCTGGTGGCTTAATTATCTGGGAAGCCCAGTTTGGCGATTTTGCCAATGGTGCTCAGGTAGTGATCGACCAATTTATTGCTGCGGGAGAACATAAATGGGCACGACTGAGTGCCCTGACTTTATTGTTGCCCCACGGCTATGAAGGGCAGGGGCCAGAGCATTCGTCGGCCCGCCTGGAGCGATTTTTGCAGATGTGTGCAGAACACAATATGCAAGTGTGTATCCCGACTACGCCAGCTCAATTGTTTCACATGCTACGGCGCCAGATTATTCGTCCTTTGCGTAAGCCATTAATTGTGATGAGTCCAAAGTGGATTTTGCGTCATAAGTTGGCGACTTCGTCTTTGGAGGAGCTGGCTAACGGTGAATTTAAACGCATTATTGCCGATGACAAAATCGATGGAAAGAAGGCCCGGCGCGCTATTTTCTGTTCCGGCAAAGTCTATTACCACTTACTAGAAGAGCGGGAAAAACGCAAAATCGACAATATTGCCATCATCAGAATTGAGCAGCTCTACCCATTTGATGAGGATGGTCTGCTCACCGCATTGAGCCCTTATAAACACCTGTAGGATGCATTCTGGTGTCAGGAAGAACCCGCAAATCAGGGTGTCTGGTATAACCTGCAACATCACATGCGTAAGGTTTTGTACTTACATAACGAAAAACTGCATTTGGGTTATGTTGGCAGGAGGGCCTCAGCATCGCCTGCGGCAGGTTATTTGTCTATTCACCTTGAAGAACAGGAACGCTTTATTAATCAGGCCTTCGATCTGGATTATTTGGGCTGACTCCGGGAATGAATGGCTAGAGCTAGTATTTTGCTACAGCTAATTCGGATTTTTAGCTCGTATCAAAGAAATATCATCGCACCGAGGAAAGCTAGTTAATGACTATTGAAATCGTCACGCCACCGTTTCCCGAGTCCATTCAGGAGGGTTCGATCGCCACCTGGCATAAGCAGCCAGGGGAGTCTATTGCCCGTGACGATGTGATTGTGGATATCGAGACCGATAAAGTGGTGCTAGAAGTTGTAGCGCCAGTGGATGGGGTGCTATCTGAGATTTTGATACCGGAAGGAGAGCTTGTGCATACCGGAGATCTGCTGGCTCGTTTTGAGCCTGGGGCAGGATCTTCATCCACTAGTGTCGAACCGGTAGCGAGCGTAGAGCCCTCAGGGACAGTAGAACAGCAGCATACGAGAGAGTTTATCGCCAGCCCTGCCGCACGGAAAATTGCTGAAGAGCAGGGCATTAATTTATCCGAGCTTGTAGGCACTGGGCGCGCCGGAAGAATCACCAAAGAAGATGTGGTTAATTTTAAGCCCGCTGCTGTCATTGCAACAGAGCCGGTGCCGGTTCCTGGAGCAGTCCCCGCTCCGATGGATACCAGTACTGCAAGCCCTGGGATAGTCGGTGAGCGAATAGAGCGCCGGGTACCGATGACCCGCATGCGCGCGCGCATTGCCGAACGCTTGTTGGAGGTGACCCAAACTACTGCCATGTTGACCACCTTTAACGAGGTAGACATGCACCGAATTATGTCCTTGCGTTCACAGTATAAGGATCAGTTTTCCCAGATTCACAATGGTACTCGACTCGGCTTTATGGGTTTCTTTGTTAAAGCCACGGTCGAAGCCCTGAAGCGTTTCCCAAAAGTGAATGCCTCTATCGACGGTAACGATGTGATCTATCACGGCTATCAGGATATTGGTGTTGCAGTCTCAACGGAGCGTGGTCTGGTGGTGCCGATATTGCGTGATGCTGAAACTCTTAGTATG
>JAUUYV010000084.1 GCA_030590275.1 Porticoccaceae bacterium | reverse complement strand
GCGGGGATCGTCCATCGGCTTGATAAGGATACCAGTGGGATCATGGTGGTTGCTAAAAACCTGGTAGCCCAAACCGCTCTGGTGGGTCAGTTACAGGCTCGCTCTGTAAGCCGGGAATACGAGGCTGTTGTTCGTGGAACAATCATCAGCGGTGCTAGCATCGATGCTCCCATCGGCCGGCACCCAGGCAAGCGGACTCGAATGGCGGTGACCAGAGGAGGGAAACCTGCGCGGACCCATTACCGGGTGACAGCTCGCTACGGTCACCATACCTGGTTGAAGGTTAAGCTGGAGACCGGGCGCACTCACCAGATTCGGGTTCATATGACTTATCAGGGTTATCCTCTGATTGGCGATTCGGTTTATGGTGGTCGATCTCGACCTGTCGCGGGTGTAGCCCCTGAGTTAAATGATTATCTGACACATTTCCCGAGGCAGGCTCTTCATGCAGCAAAGTTGGTGCTTAGTCATCCCGTAACTAAAGAACAGATGAGCTGGTCGGTGCCTTTACCTGATGATATGGAAGAGCTGATTCGCATGCTCAAATACTATGATGCATCGCCAGTCTGAGTATCTTGAGTTGACGAAGATACTGGTGCCGGACTGGCCCGCGCCAAAACAGGTGCGAGCCTGTTTGACCACGCGGGTGGGTGGTATGAGCAGGAAGCCCTGGGATGCTTTGAATCTTGCGACCCATGTTGGAGACGACCCCGACACAGTGCAGCGTAACCGTGAACTGTTGGCGGCAGCGCTGGGAGACTCAGCCACCCCTATTCGCTTTCAATGGCTGGATCAGGTTCACGGTACCGATGTGGTCGAAGCTATAGGTGACGAAGCGGTACGCCGTGCGGACGCCCTCTGGACTAGAACCCCTGGTGTAGCCTGTGCAGTCCTCACGGCGGATTGTCTGCCTATTTTAATCTGCGATCGTGGCGGGACTTTGGTGGCAGCGGTACATGCCGGTTGGCGTGGTCTTGCTGCCGGGGTGATCCAATCAGCGATAAGGTCATTGGGCGTGAACCCTGGGGGCTTACTGGCTTATTTGGGGCCAGCAATTTGCGCCCGTTGTTATGAGGTAGGGTCTGAAGTACGGCAACAGTTTCTTGGTAATGCCCACGACCGAAAACGCCGTGCGCAGATAGAAAATTGCTTTCGAGTCTCTCGGAAGGGGGGTGGGTATTACTGGGTGGATTTATACCAGCTTGCTCGTGGCCAACTGGAGGAGATCGGCGTGCATGAAATTTACGGAGGTGATCTTTGTACTGTGGAAGAGCCGGAAAGATTTTACTCCTACCGCAGAGAAGGACGTACTGGACGTCAGGCGGCGCTTATTTGGCTTGAGTAGGGCGCGGGAACTAGCGAGGGCTGTGGTTGAGGTTTTATCCGCGGCGAACAGTGTCGGTGCGAACTGGGTAGGTCCCAGTTTTACGGTCGTTAAAAAAGTGTTTCAAGGTTGTTTTAACCGATGGAAAGGCAATGTCGTCCCAGGGGATGTTCTTTTCCTCGAATAGCTCTACTTCGAGAGATTCAATTCCCGGTGAAAAATCCAGTGTTTCCAGTACGCCTCGGAAAAAGATATAAACCTGGTTGATGTGTGGGATATCGACCATTGCATAAAGTTTGGGCTGGCTGATTTTGGCGTTGGCTTCTTCCCAGCACTCTCGTAACGCGCCTTCTACTGTTGTTTCACCATTTTCCATGAAACCGGCAGGCAGGGTCCAATATCCATAGCGCGGTGCAATTGCACGCTTGCAAAGCAATACACGGTCGTCATAGACCGGTACACAACCGGCAATAATGCAGGGGTTCTGGTAGTGTATGGTGTCGCAATGGTCGCAAATATGCCGATCTCGATCATCCCCGGAGGGGATTCTCATGGTGACCACATTGCCGCAGGAGCTACAAAAATTCATAATATTGGTTCAGCTCGGGAGTCCATCGATTACTTGCAGCGTGTACCGAGGTGAGGGCTCTTACCAGTAAGCATGACGAGTTGAGGACTCTTACCGGAAAGCATAAGCAGCACGGAACAGATACTTCTAGATACCTGTCGAGGTGTTCACTTATCGGTACAGAGGTGTGGGGTTTATACTTCAGTAGCAAAATAACGACTATTCTTGGTTTGAAAACAGGCTGCGGGGCTTTATCGAGAGCTGCATGATTCCTGAGAACCGTGTAGTACAATTTGGCAAAGTAATTAACGAACATAAACCAAACCGGATCAGTTGCTTAATACTGAAGCAGTTTTAACCGCAGGTAGACGCCCATTTTAACCCAGATTACATCGAAATTGTGCGCTCACCCACCAGAACCTGTGCAGCCCGCCGGAGAAGCAAGGGAAGCGGCGGTATTACTGGCTTTGACCCGTGAGCTCGCGCCGAAACTGGTTTTTATAAAACGCGCCAAACATCTCAATCAACACGGTGGAGAAGTGGCATTTCCCGGTGGGATGTGGGAATCCAGTGACCGCAGTTTGTTGCACACGGCTTTGCGGGAAAGCGAAGAAGAGGTGAGCCTGCCCCAGGGGGCTGTAGAAGTCGTTGCTCGCATGCCTCGGCGTTCGACTCGCTATGGTATACCAGTGACGCCCTACGTTGGCTTTATTTCTTACGATGTGGATTTGCGTCATGAGCCAGGTGAGCTCGACGCGGTTTTTCGGGTGCCGCTTGAGTACCTGTTGGCACGGGAAAACCTGGTCAGCAGCGAGGTCGATATGAAAGAAGGGCGTTATCCTATGCCCTGTTACCAATATAAGGGCTTTACCATTTGGGGGTTTACCCTGATAGTGTTGGTGCAGTTTTTAAATAGAAGCCTCGATGCTGGTCTAACACTGGATTACCAGCGAGAGGCGCTGCCCGAGGCCTTATGGGATCGCTTGATCAACGAGGATGACTGGAGCTAAAGGTTGCCAACAGTCGGAGGTATAAGACTGCCAATGGTCAAGAGGTCTAACGACAATATGAGGAGCAAGTCGTGATTTACACTTTCGATCAGTACACACCGGAAATTGGCGAGGACGTTTTTATAGCGCCAAGTGCTGATGTGATCGGTAGAGTGGTCATAGGAAATGGTGCCAGCGTTTGGTTTAACGCGGTTCTTCGTGGTGATACCGACCTTATCACTATTGGTGCGGGCACCAATGTGCAGGATAATGCGGTTTTGCATACGGATCCCGGTATTCAGGCCAGTATTGGTGAGAATGTCACCATAGGCCACTGTGCCATGGTTCACGGTTGTACCATTGGGGATAACTCTCTGATAGGCATTAATGCCGTAGTGCTCAATAAGGCCCGGATTGGTCGTAACTGCCTGGTCGGGGCGAATGCTCTGGTGCCTGAGGGTATGGAGATTCCCGATAATTCCATGGTCCTGGGTACCCCAGCAAAAGTGGTTCGAACCCTTGATGCCAGGGTAATAGCTACACTCACTGAGTCCGCCCGGGTTTATAGTGAAAAGGCGGCAATTTTTGCAAAAACACTGAAACAGGTGGGTTAAAGATGCCTGGCAGAAGAGACAGGTTTTAATATCAAGGGATTAGGCTTAGCCAAAAGGCCGGGGGTTTGATGGTAGCCGCATGAGTCGTTGCCGAGACGGTGTGGAAAGCGAGTTGATCTCCCAGCAGGTAGGGTCCCCCTGTGTATCAGTGTGTGCTCTCGACAGTCATGATATTTGTATTGGCTGTTACCGAAGTGCTGAAGAAATTGCTAGCTGGGTTGGTATGAATGACTACGAGCGCCGCGAGGTGCTATTAAATACGGGAGCGCGAAGCCGAAAAAACAACCCTTTCGCTTGAAGTACATTGATTTTTTTACGAGCTGTTTTTCAGTAGTCGGGTTTAATCCTCGGTTTGTTCAACTGGTCCAACGCGCCAGACTCTAACCTGGTCGATCATCTTGCCTTTAAGCTTGACGGTCTCAAAGCGATAGCCGTCTAAATCGACACTCACATTGCCTTCCGGAAAGTGCTCAAGCGCCTCCAGCACCAGCCCATTGAGAGTCTTAGGCCCTTTCACCGGTAATTTCCAGCTGGTGATCTTGTTAATGTCGCGGACGGTCGCCCCTCCCTCGATTAGAAAGCTGCCGTCAGCCTGGATTTTGATTTCTTCTTCGTCATCGTCTAGATTGGTAGTGAATTCGCCAACAATTTCCTCCAGCAAGTCCTCCAGTGTTACTAGTCCGGTAATGTCCCCGTATTCATCGACGACCATGGCCAGGCGCTGACGAATCTTACGAAAGTTAATTAGCTGAGTGCTGAGTGGAGTGCCTTCGGGCACAAAATAGGGCTCCCGGGTAAAGCGTTTAATCGCCTCTTTGGTCAGGGTTTGAGCCCCACCCCGCAGCAGACGACTCATGCTCCGCAAGTGCAGAAAGCCCACTACCTGATTGATGTCGCCTGTATACACCGGTAGCCGTGTATGCTCGGAGGAGATGATGCGATCCAGTAAAATGTCCACATCGTCATCCAGATCCAGCCCATAGATTTCGTTTTTGGGTACCTTGATATCATCGACACTCACCGTTTCCAGATCGAGGATGCTAACCAGCATATCCTGGTGGTCTTCGGAGATGGTTTTGCCGGTTGATTCAAATACTACGGAGCGCAATTCTTCCCGAGTCAGAGCGTCATCCCGTCGTGCATTGGGGTGTAAACCGAACGAACGTATCAGCAGGTTGGAGAAATAATTCACCACAACAACTAGAGGATAGAGGAGTTTGAGCAGAGGCTTGAGAATGTGGCTAGTGGAAAATGCCACTCTTTCCGGGTATAGAGCAGCGATAGTTTTGGGTGTTACTTCGGAGAAGATCAGCATGGTGAGTGTCAGACTTATGGTGGCAACCACGATACCTATTTCTGGACCAAATACGCGGATACAAATAATTCCAGCGATGATGGACGCTAAAATATTAGCTGCATTATTGCCAATTAATATGGTGCCAATTAGACGATCAGGCCGATCGAGTAAGCGTTTAGCTCGCCGCGCGCCGGCGTGTCTTTTGGCGAGGTGGCGCAGCCGGTAACGGTTGAGCGACATCATTCCAGTTTCCGAGCCGGAGAAGAATGCCGAGACAAACAAAAGGCAGATGAGTATGGTGCCTAGCAGCCACAAGGGGGCGTCATTCAAGGCGTGAGAGTTCTCTCATGATTTGGAGTATCTAATGATGAATGAGAACTTGTCGAGAGGCAAATCCCCGAGAGCAATACTTTCATTCAGACGAGTACAACCTCGAGTACGAATTTGGTTCCCCAGAAGGCTAACATCAGGGCGCAGAATCCACCGAGAGTCCAGTAAATGGCTACCTTCCCGCGCCAGCCTAGACGGTAATGTCCCCATAGCAGCATGGCGTAGACTACCCACGCTATGATGGAGAACACGGTTTTATGGGCTAAATGCTGTGCAAAAAAATCGTCGACATAAAAAGCCCCACATAATAGCCCGCCACTGAGTAGCACAAAGCCAACGATAAGCAAGCGGAACAGTAATTGCTCCATGGTTTCCAGTGGAGGTAAGGTTCTTAGTCTTCCACCTGGGTGGTGGTGGTGAAGTTGGCGGTTTTGCCAGGCTAATAACAAGGCCTGGAGTGCGGCGATGGTCATTAAACTGTAGGAGGTGATTGATAGCAGGATATGTGCCCCGAGGCCGAATGCCATGGAGTTTACCTGGCGGCCATCCTGATCAATCATTAATGATACGAGGAGCATCGTTGTGGTGGCAGGAAACAGAACCAGATAAAGGTTTTCCATCGGGGTTTTGATGGCGCTAAGCACAACGATTAAGTTGATGATTAAAAAAACTAGTACGGATAAGGGGATCAGGCTGAGGTTAAGTCCAGGGCCTCCGGTAAGTTGCTGCCAGCTGATAGCAGCGTGCGCTGTCAAGGCCATCAATGCGATGGCAAGGAGAACGTTTTTACTGGCAAGTGTCCCTGGATGGGCACGTAAAAAATCAACTAATTTGAGAGCAAAAGCCAGACTGTAGCAGCTCACGGCAATGGTCCCGGCCATCCAGGGGCTAACCACTATGAGTGCCGATCCGACGGAGCCATGTGACCAATGTGTCGTGGTAAGGCCGGGGAGTAAGGAATAAGCGGCTGGTGTAAGACCTGTCACGATAAAAATAAAAAACAGGAGCCGTAGAAATAAAGCTGTTCACACAGGTTGCCTTATAAGGGATTAGGCTTGGGAGTTTGGCATATTCGCGCAGTTGGGCAAAGTGCGGGAAGGTCAATGGCTTTAAGTTATAATGCGACCTTATCTATTTTCCGGTAACCCGGCGGGTTTGACCCCATGGCATTGTTTGAAAATCTGAGCGATCGTCTTTCAGAGAGCCTGCGTAAAATTAGCGGTAAGGCGACACTCACTGAAGAAAATATCCAGGAGACCCTGCGGGAAGTGCGTATGGCTTTGTTGGAGGCAGACGTTGCTCTGTCGGTGACCAAAGCCTTTATCGATCGGGTGCGTGAGCGTGCAGTTGGTACTCAGGTGGCGAGTGGACTGAATCCGGGACAGCAGTTCCTGAAACTGGTGCAGACCGAACTCGAACATTTGATGGGGGATGCCAATGAGGGTCTTAATCTGGCGGCGCAACCACCGGCTGTGATCTTGATGGCAGGTCTCCAGGGGGCGGGTAAGACCACTTCCGTTGCCAAGCTGGCTCGTTTTCTCAAAGAGAGAGAAAAGAAAAAAGTGATGGTGGTGAGCGTCGATGTATATCGACCTGCGGCGATACAGCAGCTGGCTACTCTGGCGACGGAAGTGGGTGTTGAATTCTGTGCTAGCTCCAGTGACGAAAAACCCCTCGATATTGCTGCACGCGCCCTTACAGAAGCACGTAAAGGTTTTGCCGATGTGTTAATCGTCGATACCGCTGGCCGATTGCATATTGATGATGAGCTGATGGCGGAAATTCAGGCGCTTAGTGGAGCCTTGAATCCGGTAGAAACGCTATTTGTGATAGATGCCATGATTGGTCAGGATGCGGTCAATACGGCGAAAGCGTTTGACGATGCCATGCCCTTAACGGGGGTGATTATAACCAAGGTAGACGGCGATGCCCGTGGCGGCGCCGCGCTGTCTGTGCGGCATGTTACGGGCAAACCCGTGAAGTTTCTCGGTGTTGGTGAAAAAACCGATGCGCTGGAACCCTTTCACCCGGATCGTATCGCTTCCCGAATATTGGGTATGGGTGATGTACTAACACTCATTGAGGAAGTTGAGCGCAAGGTTGATACCAAAAGGGCGGAGAAGCTTGCTCGT
>JAUUYV010000029.1 GCA_030590275.1 Porticoccaceae bacterium | reverse complement strand
GTAAAGCACAGAGACGGACTCGGGCCAGGCGTAGACGATCTAGACGGAATAGACACTATAGCCATGATGATTTTAAGCTGGTTAGAAAGCTGCTTCGACAAAAGCTCAGCCCCGAACAGATTGTTGGGTATATACGTCGCTTCAAGCACATGAGGCGACGCTTAAGCCATGAAACTATCTATCAGTACATATGGCGAGATAAAGCTAATGGCGGCTCACTTTGGACGCATTTAAGGCAGTCCTCCAAGCGCCGAAGAAAACGCTACAAGGCCTATGATAGCCGGGGTCGATTGGCCAATAAGCGCCATATATCTGAGCGTCCAGCCAGCGTTGAGACACGTCAATACAAAGGTCACTGGGAGATTGATACGGTGCATGGCCGAGGGAGTCACCATTGCATAGTAACGCTACTTGAAAGGAAAACAGGCTATGTGATGATTGGGAAATTGCCCAACAAATCCACAACATCCTTAAATAAGAAAACGATTAGCTTGATCAGTCGTGATCCATTGGGCTTCAAGACCATCACGGCAGATAATGGAACTGAATTCCATCAGTACAAAAAAATTGAGGAACGCTACAGTACCCGGTTTTACTTTGCTAGCCCATTTCACTCATGGGAGAGAGGAAGCAATGAAAACATTAATGGATTGATTCGCCAATACTTACCTAAGATAAAAAGCATGGCCAGGGTTACACAACAGCAATGCAATCAAATCGCCGATAAACTTAACCGCCGACCCAGAAAACGTTATAACTATAAAACACCCGAGGAAATGTATTATGGAACATAAGGACTATTGTCGCGCTTCAAACTTGATACTAGGCATTTTTCCCATAAATTACTTTTAGCCGCTTATGAAGCTCATTACTAAGATCTTTATAGCCCTGTTCATTTGGTAAGTATTTTAGTGCTCGATGATGCCCGAGATCCGAAGGTATGTCGTCGATTGACTGTGTGATTGGTATTACCGTTTTGCCTAATGTATGAGCTATACCTGTTTCATACATGACGTTAGGGTTTCTGCCTGTGAAATCAACCACTACAACCCGCGCACAATATATTATATCTACGATATCTTGGATAAACGTCGAATTATCCCAAATATCATCGGCTCTTAAACACTCTAGCCCCATGTAGTCAGCAACTCGTTTAATTCCATCATAAGTACCGGAGAAGCCCGCATTAAAAGGCATCATTACAGAAATCAGTCGGTCATTCTGCGGTTTATCAGGAACATTGAAGACACTAGGTTTAAAGGTTATAAGTTTTTCAGTAGGCATCTCTTCGTATGAGGTTGAAATAAACTCACCATGAAGCGGACACAATTTTACAAGCCCGTTGGGCTGCTCTGCGATAGTTAGGTCATATAACTTTAGGCAAGCAACAACAGCTGCTATGGATTTTTCTCGATCGACTTTTTCATTGAAAAGAAAGCTGTCAGGATGCAGTAGGTTTTCTATAACTGTAATCATTTCCTTTGATGGCATATTCTCTGCTACAGCCTTTTTAGCATTTAGCTCCTTTAGGACATCGTTAACCCAATGTCGTCTAGTTGAGCCATCGTGTACATAATCAAGATCAAGATCTATAAAGAATCTTGTTAAATAGGCAGAGCTTCGATAGGGGAAGAATTCAAAGGGCATATCCCCACATATCATTTCGGCCAACTTCATTAAGCCGCCAGCTCCTACTTCCATTTATATTCTCCGATTATTATTTTGTGCATAACAGTGTTAATAAGCGGAAACGATTTTCCACGTATTAAATAGATATAGGTGGACAGTATTTCCACGTATTAGGATATTAACGTTACAGACACGGAAAATTCCCCGCCGTGCGCTTCTAACCACATAATAACTCAAAAGTTTAACTAAGAGCCGCACAGCTTGCCTTTGAGCCCGACATGTCGATACCCAGGCGCTAGAGTTTTCGCTTCTTCCCTTATGTTAGACCGTTCATTCCAGAATTCTGACGTTCTGACGGAAGGAAGAGTATGCAAGGCTTTTCAATACTAGAGTTAAGTCGTTTGAATGTATGAGTTTGCGGCGATGCTCTTTCTGTACTCAATGCAGCCCGTAAGATAAAGTCTGCGGCTTATTTGAAAATTATAATTTAAGCGAAGAAGGGGGTAATGCGATGAAATTAGGTCTTAGCCTTGGCTACTCCGGGGCGCATATGAAATTGCCGGTAAAGACGGTGCAATTAGCGGAAAAGCTGGGCTACGACTCGGTGTGGACGGCGGAAGCCTATGGCTCGGATGCGATCTCTCCACTCGGTTATCTTGCGGCTTGTACCGAGAGGATTCGCCTTGGGGCGGGTATTTTGCAAATTGCTGCCCGCACGCCAACGGCGGCCGCAATGGGTATGGCGACGATTGACGCTCTGGCTGGTGGTGATCGAGCTATTGCCGGGCTGGGGATGTCTGGCCCGCAGATTGTCGAAGGCTGGTACGGCCAACCCTGGGGTAAACCCTACTGGCGCTTGCGGGACTACGTCACCATTATGCGCAAGACCTTCAAGCGGGAGGCCCCAGTTACTCACGAAGGCCGCGAAATTTCTCTGCCCTTTACCGGGGAAGGGGCGATGGGAATCGGTAAACCGCTGAAATCAATTTTGCATATGAATCCGGATATTCCCATTTGGCTGGGTACGGCCACAGAAACCAATGTGCGACTCACTGCTGAAATTGCCGATGGCTGGCTGCCGCTCAACTTTGTACCCGGTAGTATGAAAGTGTACGGTCCCTGGCTGGAGGCAGGTTTTGCACGGGCGGGCAATGGCAAGTCGTTTAAAGATTTTGAAATCCAGGCGGGCTTACCGGTGTTGATTACACCGGATATTAAATCGGCCCTCGATCGTATCAAACCGAATGTTGCGCTGTATGTTGGTGGCATGGGGCATAAAGATAAAAACTTTCATAAAGACATGATGGGCCGACGCGGCTATGCCGATGAAGCGGCGCGTATTCAGGAACTTTACCTTGCCGGCCACAAACAGGAAGCCGCAGACGCGGTGCCTGATGAATATTGTGATGATCAGTCTTTGATAGGCCCGGTAGAACGCATTCGTGAGCGTTATAAACCCTGGGCGGATTGCGGTGTGACCGGACTCACGATTAGCGCGCCCCAGGACGAGGCTTTGGAGTTGATGGCTGATCTGGCTGGCTTATGAACTAGTCGGAAGACGCTGTGCGAGGCAATATTTCGCACTTTAAGGGCAGTTCAGTCAAACCGCGAAAACTCAGGCTGTCGATCCATTCCGGCTCGCGCACCAGGCTCGGGTTTTTAATGCGTTGGGCAAAAATAGGGAAGGCGATGCGCCCTTCCAGGCGAGCCAGTGGTGCACCGATACAAAAATGAATGCCGTGGCCGAAGGCAAACTGACCGAGAGCGGTGTTGCCGTTTGGCTGGCGGCGGATATTAAAGGCTTGCGGATCCTCAAACATTCCGGGGTCGCGATTGGCGGCATTGATCATTGCGAATACCCTTTGACCCTTGCGGATCTGCTGGCCGGCAAAGCTGATATCTTCACTAGCGACCCGGGTAACAGCCGCATTAGGGCCGTCATAGCGGAGCACCTCTTCAGCCGCCTGTTCGCCTAACTCAGGATGTTGTTGAAGATCTTGCCACTGATCCGGGTGTTTGGTGAAATAGTACATGCCGGTGCCCAGCAGGTTGCCGGTGGTCTCGTGGCCGGCAAACAGCAGTAGGATGCAGGTTGCGACCAGCTCCTGGTTATCGAGCACCTGGCCTTCGTCCTCGGCGCGGATTAAGGCCGTGATTAAGTCCTCTTTTGGTTCTCGGCGACGCTCATTAATGAGTGCTGTGAAAGCCTCACTCATGGCGCGAGTGGCGTTTTCTGCCCGTTCGTATTTGTCCGGTGTGACCCGAGAGCTACCCACGAAGAGACCGATATCGTCGGACCAGTCTTTGAATTGTTCAATATCAGTGCGCGGTACACCCAGCATGTCCATGATCACCGATGCCGGGATGCGATAGGCGATATCGCGGATAAAGTCGATGTCTTTTTTGTCGGCAACCTGGTCGATCACATGGTGGATAATCTCGGCGATCCGGGTTTCCATATCGCTGACGGCGCGGGAGGTAAAACTGCGGCTCAGCAGGCGGCGCAGGCGAGTGTGGTCGGGCGGATCGAGGAACACCGCCCACAGGCCGACGGAGGATTCCAGGTTTTGCAGGCGAGCCCTCTGTTCTGGTTTAAGCGATTCAAAAAATGGCTTCATGCGTTCGGATGAAAAGCGGGTGTCGAGCAGAATGGCTTTGCAGTCTTCATAGCGAGTGACTACCCAGCCTCGAGCTGTGTCGCTCCAGTGTATGGGAGCTTCCTCTTGCAGGCGGGCGAATAATGGGAAAGGGTTGTCGATAATCTCGCGCTGGGTGGGGTCAAACTGTAGTTCGTTGTTAGTCATAAATGTTGTCAGTCATGGATAAGGTTTGTTGTCGTGGTGTTAAGTTTGCCGGGGTCTTGCCTGGCTTATTACATTAGCCCTGGTCTACTGGCCGTCGTACATCAAATGTTCTGTGCCATACCACATGGGTGAGTTTTTCAGGTCAATAAACTTTTTTTCATCCTGGTAGAGCGCGGCGAAAGCCGATCTCGCCTGGTCTGTACTCGATGACTTCACCATGGTATCGATGTCCTCCCACCACATTTCGGCGATGCCATCGAAGGCTTCTGGCGAGTTGCGGAATTCGGCAGCGCGGGCTGACAATTGTTCATAACCTGAGTGGAATTGTACGTAGCGTACAAAACCGATGGCGGGCTGCAGACTCATCACCAGATCCCCGTGTTGTTTGCGCCAGTATTGCTGGAATTCCTCGCGGCTCAATTCCGGTAATTTACGTAGACAAAAAGCCAGTTTAATCATTGTTTATGCCTTTTTTGTGATTTTGACGTGATGCCAGTTTGCTGAGCAATGCTGGTTTTTTCACTAAATAATACAGGAGTAGTTTTCGTCTCAGCGCCTGTTACTTTGTCGATTTCGTTAATCAGAAATCAGGTTTTCTCGGAAAGGTCGAAAGCCTGATTAGAGTTGGCCACCCTCGGTGAGGAATGGACGGTAATCCTGCGTAATCACTGTTTGCTGGTCTGTGGTATCAGTGCGCTTGAATTGCCTGTTGGCAGAATTATTTAAAACTGTGTTCGGGCTGGGGAAATTCGCCACTGCGTACCGCCTCGGCATAGGCTTTCAGGGCTAGCTGTACGTCGCCGGTATCGGCGAGGAAGTTTTTGGTGAACTTGGGAATGCGAGGTGAAAAACCCAGCATATCGTAGAGTACCAGGACCTGAGCGTCGGTATCCGGCCCTGCACCGATACCAATAACTGGGATCGCCAGTTCCTGGCTAATAGTGGCGGCCAGGTCGCTGGGCACACATTCCAGAACCAGTAGATCTGCTCCGGCTTCCTGCAGGCCTTTGGCATCGCGGCTGATTTCTTCAGCGGCTTCTTCACCGCGACCCTGCACTTTGTAGCCGCCGAGTTTGTTGACGGACTGGGGTGTCAGGCCAAGGTGACCACAGGCGGGTACCCCCCGTTGGCTGAGTTTAAATACGGATTCTTCCAACCAGGCCCCGCCTTCCAGTTTGACCATTTGTGCCCCCGCCTGCATCAGGCGCGCGGAGTTCGTCAGGGTTTGCTCTAACGTTGCGTAGGCCATAAACGGCAGGTCTGAGATCAATAGGGATTTACTGTTGCCCCGTGCTACGGCGGCGGTATGGTGGCTCATATCATCCATGGATACGGGGACGGTGCTGCTGTAACCGAGGATCACATTACCGAGGGAGTCGCCCACCAGTACTGCCTCGATACCAGCGAGTTCAGTTTGGCGCGCAAAGGCGGCATCGTAAGCGGTAATGACGGCGAATTTTTCCCCGCCTTGTTTCATGTCACTCAGGGTGTTGATGGAGACTGCTTTCATCTTCTCGACCTGTTTGATAAAGGGGCTGGATGCTTGTAAGCGATCATTTGCTCAGGCCCTAAAACCGGGTTTGCGGGTTGTAATAGTGACGCCCCGTCTTGATGTTCAAGAGGTATTCCACCAGGTGGCGGTAGTCTGCTTCGCTATTGGATATATCGATGTCGCGGGTATTGACGATCAACAGAGGTGATTCTTCGTAATAGTGGAAAAACTGCGTATAGGCTTCGTTTAGCTCGGAGAGGTAGGCGTCATCAATAGTTTGTTCCATAGTGACACCTCGTTTGCGGATGCGGCTTAGCAAAGTGTCTGTAGGCGCCTGCAAGTAGATCACCAGATCGGGTATGGGTTTGTCGATGGTGAGTTGCTCATAAACCGTGTTGTAGAGATGTAGCTCGTCATCATCGAGGGTGACCCGAGCAAAGAGTGGGTCTTTATCGATTAGAAAGTCGGCGACCTGAACCGGCTGGAACATATCCTGTTGTCGCCAGGCCTGGATTTGTTTATTGCGTTGAAACAGGAAAAACAGCTGGGTAGGTAATGCTGTGCTGCGCCGGTCGGCGTAAAAACGTTCGAGGAAGGGGTTTTCCTCGACCTCTTCCAATAAGGTGTCGTAATTCAGGGTATGGGCAAGACGCTTGGCGAGCGTTGTTTTGCCAACACCAATAGGGCCTTCAACGGCTATAAACCGCGGCAGGGCGTCCAGATCGAGTTCGAGATTGATATCGTTGGCTAGTAATTCCACAGCATGCTCCAACTTAGACGCGGACGATACCTGCTGAACTACAGTTTGCCAACTGTTGTTTCAAAGCGCTGCCGTCAGGTAGCACGAGCCCGGGTGCGAGATCGTGCAGCGGTATGAGTACAAAGTTGCGTTCACAAAGGCGTGGATGGGGCAGGGTGAGTTCAGGGGTTTGCATGCAGAGATTATCGTAAAGCAGTATGTCCAGATCCAGAGTTCTGGCGGCCCAACGCTCGGTGCGGACCCGTCCCTGAGCAGTTTCGATACGCTGTAAAGCCTGTAATAAACCCAGCGCTTCCAATTCGGTCGACAGACGCGCGACGGTGTTGATGTAGTCCGCTTGCCTGCCGGGACCGACGGCTACACTCTGATATCGGGGGGCACAGCCTGTGAGTTCGGTTTTGGGCAAGCTGCCGAGGGCTTCTATTGCCTGGTCTATTTGTGAGGAAGAATCGCCAAGATTGCTGCCCAGGGAGACATAGGCGGTTGTGGCCATTATTTTAGGATGGCTGTTTCGTTGACTGCGAGCGCCGCCGACGGCCTCCACGGCGTCGGCCGGGACCGGGTTTTATTTCCGATACCATCTGTTGACGAGTGTCCTCATCGGCATCCTGAAAAACGGTCCACCACTCGCCGAGACCATCGAGGTTTTCCCCGGCCTGTTCCCTGAGCAGCACGAAATCGTAGGCGGCTCGAAACCTGGGCTGTTCTAACGACTGAAACGCTCGTGAGCCACCGCGGTGGCTCAGACGCAGGTGTAAGTCCCAGATTTCCCGCATCGGGACTGAGAATCGTTTGGGGATAGCGATGTGGGGCATTTCGCGACTGATAACTTCCATAGCCCCCTTGCTAAAGGCCGGGGTGTGGGGCATACCCTCTGAGATGTATCGTGTCCGCCGGGCGGCGACTGCGGGCCATAAAAGAGCACCGAATAAAAAGGCCGGTGTGACGTGCTTGTTTTCTCCGATGCGGGTATCGGTGTTGGTAAGCGCCTGACGGATAAAGACCTCATTGGCGCCGTTATCGGCTATCGCCTGCGCGGTGTCGGGGAACAGGTGCTGGAACAAATTATATTGAACTAATAAATCGTAAGTACTGAGGGCGCTGCCTTTCATCAGAAGTTTGAGGATTTCATCAAATAAGCGCGCGGCGGGAACCTCTTCGATCAAAGCATGTAAATCATTGAGCGGAGCAGAGGTTGCGGCATCCATTTGAAAGTTGAGTTTCGCTGCAAAACGCACTGCTCGTAGCATTCGTACGGGGTCTTCGCGATAGCGAGTTGCCGGGTCACCGATCATCCGCAAAGTACCGGATTCGATGTCGTCGAGACCATTAACGTAATCGAGTAGTAAATTTTCCTCGGGCTGATAGTACAGTGCGTTGATGGTGAAATCCCGACGTACGGCGTCTTCTTCGATGGTGCCGAAAACATTATCTCTCAGCAGCATGCCCTCATCGCTATGCCGGGAATGCTCACCGCGTTTGTGCTTTGTATTTTGCCTGTTGTTTGCAGTGTTGTGGGGGGCGCGGAAGGTGGTGACTTCGACTATTTCCCGTCCGTAGCGTACGTGTACGATTTTAAAGCGGCGGCCAATAATACGGGCACGACGGAATACGGCTTTGACCTCTTCCGGGGTGGCGTTGGTTGCGACATCGAAGTCTTTCGGGTGTTGATCGAGCAATGCGTCGCGGATACAACCACCGACGATATAGGCCTGATACCCGGCGGCATACAGTTTTTCAACCACATCGCTAGCTCCACGACTGATCATGTCGGGATACAGGCCGTGAGCATCGGCGGCGATTCGCGCAGGCTGGCGATTAAGGTCTGGAGAACCTTTGCGAAGCAGATTTTTTATACGTTTGATCATTGAATAGTTATGGTCGGCAAGCAACTTCGATTTTAGCACAGCGCCGACCGAGTCTTTTAAGGGCGGGCGGTGCGCTTACTTTTGTTTCCAGGTCTTACCTGGGATAGCCAGCTGCTGGAGGCTTAATATTAAGGCGCTGCGGCATACAATAGAGCGTTGCGGCCTAACGAGTAAGGAGTGAATAAAGCGCCGCCGCTTAACGAGATAAAACGCTGCGGCCTCCCTAAATAAGCGCTGCGGCCTCCCTAAATAAAAGCTACGTAAAAAGGGGAAGCCCGAAGGCTTCCCCTTTTCGTATACGCCGCTGGTTTTTCAACCTGCTAGCAAACCAGTCAATTGCTACTTTTTTTATGTTTATTGTTATTATTTGCTCTTATTATTATTCTTGCAATTCATTATCGCCATAAGCGGCGTTCATGCTAACGCGGTCGGCCAAGAATGGCAAAAACGTTTTTAGAGCTTTTTGTTTTAACAGTGTTGTGGAAAGTTCTTTACAGTCTAAGGGCGGCTGTTTCAGGCATTTTTCTGATTTTATCAATGCGCCAGTGCTGGATGGCCCACTGTAATAATTCCTCCGGCACGGCACCAAGAAGTATTTGTGGGGGCTCCTGGTTGAGCCATTCCAGGGCGCGATAGAGGTTTGTTGGCGATGCCTCGAGGCTTATTTCAGCTGCTTTATTCTGTTTGCTAAGCTTTTGGCCCTCGGTGTTCACTACTACCGGGGTATGCCCATACCTGGGCGGAACCCGGGTTTTGGGGCGCTTATCAAGGCTGGCATCGAGGTCGCCGTAGAGGGCATTGAAAACGAAGATTTGTCGGGGTGTGGAGGAAAGTAGGTCGCCACCGCGGATGACATGGCTGATGTGCTGAGCAGCATCATCGACGGCTACTGCTAGCTGGTAGGCAAACAGGGCATCTTTACGACGCAGCACAAAATCGCCACCCTCTTTCTGAAGGTCAAATTGCTGTGGGCCTTTCAGCAGATCATCGAAGCGAATAACAGGCTGTGCGTCAACGATAATTCGAAGGGCTGATCCATTGTTAACACACTTCTGGAGGTCCTTAAGTCCCTTGAGGGGGTTCGCGCTACACTTGCCCTTATGGTTTCCACCCTGGGCACGTATGAACTCGCGGCTGCAATTGCAGGCAAAAAGTAGATCTCGCTTCGCTAAGGTTTCCAGGGCCTGGAGATAGATTTGTTCCCGCTGACTTTGATAGCAAACCTCACCATCCCAGAGCAAGCCGTGGGCTTCGAGTTGTCGGAGGATAAGGTCGCTGGCACCGGGTATTTCGCG
>JAUUYV010000196.1 GCA_030590275.1 Porticoccaceae bacterium | reverse complement strand
TACTTCCGCTTCGGACCAGCCGGTAAAAATGGAATAACGCCACGCTAGTAAACGAAAGTTATCGGTCACAGCTTCCTGAGATACCACGATGGTGTCGCCAAAGCGATTGGCTGCGACTGCAGTTTTTATAGGATCAGCCACCAAACCATCGGGTAAAGCCGGTTGCTGGGGTGTCCATGCTCGTACATCGGGTGTCCCACCCACCATCATAGAGATAGGCCCCTGCCCATTGGGGTTGTAGGCTAAAACGGCATAAAAATACGCTTGCCCATTGACTAAGCCCACGTGATCAAAATAGTTGGCCGTGGTATCGACTTTATTCCAGCCGGATAAGGGCAGCGCGGAGTCATTACTCCAATAGACTTTATAGTTTGAAGCTAAAGGTGATGCTTCCCATACAAAAGTTGATCGGCCATCGCCGGGAATGACGGCGATATTTTCGACCTGATCTGGGGTGTTAACCTTCGTCGGATCAGTCTCGTAAAGCAGCTCATCGGCGTTGGTAAAGCCATCGCCATCCGGATCGGCGGTACCATCGTAAGTGGTGACGTCCCCAAAATAGATCCACTCCCAGTTATCGGGTAGTCCATCCCCGTCATCATCCACATTGCGGGGAAGTACGGTGACGGTGACACTGTCGCTTGCGGTGTTACCAGTAGTATCGGTTACTATTAAATTAACCACGCCGGTGTAATTGGCGGCGCTGTCTGCTGCAAAGGCTTTGGTCTGAGCGCGGTCAGGGTTTATAAGGTCAAATTGTGAAGAGCTCCAGTTATAGAAAACTTCTCCTTGGTAGTCGACTGAAGCTCGTCCGTCTAACCAAAAATGGCCGCCACCGAGGGCGTAGAAATCGGCCCCAGCATTGGGAATCGGTGGGCAATCAAAGGCCGCTGTAACCATCACGTCGTCGGAAATCGTTATGCCATCGGTGTCGATAATGGAAAACTGGAATGTGTATTGCTCGTCAACCGCAGATAGAACCGGCGCGAAGCTAGCGTAGCGTTGGTTTGCCATTTCTATAGTAATATATGGGCCGGAGAGTTGAGTCCAGGCGAAGGTACTGATGTTTATTTCTGGATCGGTGTAATTACCCGATAGGTCAGTAGGCTTACCGGCGCAGGTGCTAAAATCATCGCCCGCAAGGGCTAAGCGTGGGTCAGGTGTTTTTACACTAGCGACCAATTGATTACCCAGATAAAAGTTTTCATGGCCATAGGTAGGCCCGTTTTCCAGGTATTCCCCGAGGAATTGGCCACCACCGTTATAGACGTAGTGAGTCTTATTCTCCGGTTTATAAACGTCAACTTTAGTGATGCGGTTATTATTGCCATCGTAACTGTAGATAAACCCACCAGTTTCTAAAGAGATGATGTCATCTTTACCCCGTTTTTTTGTGCGAGTAGACCAGGTTAAATTACCCGCTGCATCATAATCATAAGTCGCATCGAGCAGTTGCCATCCCGTCCCCACTGGAACATCCGCTATATTTAAACGGCTGCCAGCGAAGTTCCCATATTCGTCATAGAAAAAACGACGAGTACCATAGGTCGTTCCGGGGTATGTGATGCCCGATAATTGCATTCCCGTATATTGGTAATTCTGCCCATCGGCAAAACCTGAATCACCGGGCGTAGACTTATACAGTAGATTCCCCTGAGCATCGTAATCAAAAGTAGATTGCCCCCAGGAAGCATCGACGGTTTTTAGCCGGTTCTGGCCGTCGTAGGTCATGGTGTGATTTTCGCTAGTCTGCGTCAGGTTAACAATCGACTGTATGTTGCCATTGGCCTCATAGTCATAGTTGAGGCCCACCACGGTACTCGTGCCATTCACATCGAGTTGGTCCAGCCAATGCCGTGGCGTGTATTGAAAGATGCTGGTCACGCCATTGCCATAGGTAAATTGTTCGATAGTTCCCGCCGGGTTGTACTTAACGTCGCTCACATAGGAACCAACTTTGCTGGGACGGCCATAAATATCTGGCGCGAAATCAATCACTCGTCCAGAAGGGTAGGTTATTGCATTGACTTGATCGTAGGCATTTACATCGTAGTGGATCGTGTAAGCACTGCCTTCAATCGAAATGGCTTCTTGAACCAGATTGCCATTGTTATCGTAATCATAGACGCGTGTGGAACTACTGTTGGTGTTGGTTTTAAGGTTGCCATCGGCATCGTAGCCCAGAGTAAGGTCCGGCGTGCCCTCTGGATGATCCACAAATTTTAAGCGGTTTACTTCATCGTAGTCATACACCGTCTGTAGCGAAGCACCCACCGAACGTGTGCTCATATTGCCCACTTCGTCCCTGCCGTAAGTAATGCTCTTTAAACCAGGTTGCTCTTCGCCGGTTAAAAAATTCCGCGAGTCCCTTGTGTATGTGGTTGGCCAACCGGAGTAGCCACCTGCAGCTTCGTTCCACTTGCCTCTGAAGACCTCATCCAGGTTACCTAGTATGTCATCATCGAAGATGGTGATTTCAGAATCCGGGGTTAATATCAAGTATGGCCTTTTGACATCGTCCTCGTGGCCAAATATTCGATAGGTCATGGTAGTAAGATTGTTTTACTCGTCATAGTAATCTACTTCAAGGGGTCCCTTGTAAACCGAACGGGTAAATGATCCATCCTGGAAGTCAGTTCGTGTTACTCGGCTCAGTCGATCATAAGTCCAGCCTAGACCCAGAGTGGAGTTAAGGTCTGACTCAAAGGTTTTTCGACCCATCAAGTCATATAAAAAATATTTCTCCAGGGTACTGCCGTCGCTTAGGTCGGATCGGGTAAAAGTAGTTTCTCTGCCATAACCGTCCCACACGGTTTTTTCCTGATAGTCGCCTCGCGTTAAGGTGCGCTTGTTGGGTAACCAGGCAACATTAACGTCTTGCCCAAGGGGGAAATCAATACTCTTCAGGCGATTAAGTTCGTCGTAGAGAAAACTGGTGGTAAACCCGCGAGCACTGGTCAGGGAGGCAACGGTACCCGTTGAATTAACTATACGACTAATGCTGGTGGAGTCCGGGTATTCTTCTGTTTGTGCGAGGCCGCGAAAATAGTTCAAGTATCGGGTGGTATTGAGGCGGGCATCCGTTTGCTCAAATAGATTACCTTCGGTGTCGTAGTTGAAAGTTGTGGTAACACCATTTTGAGTATGAGTTATTAACTCGCCATAAGAATTATATTGCTTAGCGGTGGTGCTCGACGGGAGGGCGTCACCTTCCCAGCTTAACTCCCGATTGTTTTCTAAACCAATAAGCCAATTATTTGTGTCGTTAAGATATGTGATGTGCGTGAGGATGTCTGGAAAACTGGTAATCATAGACACTTCTGTCTTATCTTCGGGGTTGCCAAATTCGTCATAAGCTGGAATTTCAACCAGTGAAATATATCCAGTATTCGGTACGTCTGCTATTGTCCACCGTTGTTCAGAAGTAAACTCCGCCTGCCAAACAGCGTTATTGAGCAGATCGGTTAATATCCCATTTTTATAGATCTGATCCGATATTTTTCGCTTGTGTGTCCAGCCTTTTTTGATCTGCTGAACTATGATATCGCTTGTGTCAAAGATATCATGACGAACTTCAAGACCAATCAGATACAGGAAATCTGTTTTTCCGACGGCGGAGTGATAACCGATGTAATAAAATTGCTCATCACCTTCTGGCGTACTCACCGTTGCTACGTCAACCTTAATATCATTGACTCCGTCCAGAGCTGGATATAAATAACCACCAGGACTGAAGCTATAGTTCCACTCGGCATGAACGGTGCCGGTATCGGTCAATTGCTGTTTTGTTTCAAGAGCACGTATATAGAAATCTGTATTTGGTAAATAGGGACGAAAACGCTGATAGGTATAGACAACTTCACCTCCAGTCGGATACACCACTTTACTCATCGCTAAATAGTTATCGGTATCCAGGGAGTCACTGTGGTATTCATATTGCCACGTGGTGTTATCTGGCCTGATGACTGATGTTAGTTGATAACGACTTAAGCCACCCCAGCCTTCCATGGATTCGGCAATTTTTTCGTATTGATATCTCCAGACCTGACCGTTAGCTCGAATCACGCTGACGCGAGCTGAATTGCTAGCTGCCGTCACCGGCGCATCGTTTTCGTCCAGATATTCGTAAGACACCTGCCGGTTATCACTGGAATCAATCTGCTCCAGGTACTTGAGTCCTAGATTTAGCGAAGAACCAATGATTTCACCGTAAGTAAATTGGAGATAATTTCCTCTTAGGTCTTCGATACGGCTCGGATACCAAGCCTCCACAAAAGGGGCGTTGGTATCAGGCTGTGGTGGCTCGCCCTGTAGATACATATACACGTCCATGTAATACACCACGCCATTGGGCGCGGTTACTCTCAGCCCAGCTTTGTAATCCGCAGGGTTAATGCATTCTGCTTTCCAATTGCCTTTGGTAATTAGCGTGCCGTCATTCAGCACCGAGGAGACAAAAAATTGTTCCCGCCCACCATCGGGAAACTCTATTGAAGGATTGTGGTTACTAAAATCAGCAGCCGTTAAGTTACAGAGATTTACGGCGTAGCCCGAGGGCGCCGTTATCCGACCATGGTGCATGGTCCAGCCCAAACCTACTACATCGTCATAACCAGACATTCCCTGTGGCAGGTTGTAGAAACGGTTAATCGATATATCCAGGCCACCGTTGCCTGGAATGGTTAAATCGACATATCGCCGTTGTAAATGGCCATTGAAGTTGTTGATGTGCTCGGTGACATCTTGT